>DATFDX010000031.1:0-5225 GCA_035251875.1 Nitrososphaera sp.
CGACGTGGTCCTCTACCCGAGGGACACGGACAGGCTCACCCCGTAACCTTTACTGCAACTTCGCTTACGTCGCTGTCGTAGACGTACGCCTTGAACTTGCGCTCGGTGGTAGAGTAAATGAGCCAGACGACCGGGTTTATCTCCATGAACTTTCTGTCAGTGCTTGACGGCGCCGGCCTTGCAGGGTGCGAGTGGAATATCCCGATCACCTGCAGCTTCCTGCCTTCAGCAAGGTCGTACGCGCGCAGCAGCTCCTGCGGCTCGATGCTGAAAGTGACAGCCGACTCGTCGGCGTTGCGCATCGGCAGAATTTCCATAACCCTGTCGTCTCTGCCAAGAAGGAACGCGCATGACTCGTTTGGCAGGGCGTCCTTTGCAATGCTGGCGAGCTGTTCGATCTGCCCTGCTGTCAGAGAAATTTCCATTAGTTTACAATGACCTTGCCGGTCATGAACGGGTGCACCGTGCAATAGTAGGGGTACTCGCCGGCCGCGTCAAATACGAACGGGAAGCTGTCGCCGTTTTCCAATATTCCAGAATCAAACTTGCCGTCAGGCTTGGGACTGTTGTTCTCAACAACCCCAGAGGTCACGGTATGAGGAATGCTATCATCGTTGGTCCAAGTCACCATGCTGCCTACGCTGCTTTCTACATTTTCAGGATCGTAAAATTCGCCATTTGATGGAACAGACGCTCCAACTACTATTGAAACCGCGGTCACTGTCGCGCCGCCGCTACCGTTGCCCTGTGCGCCCAATGTTTGATTGCCTGCTGCCGACTGGTTGCCTGCGCTTGACTGGTTGGACGAGCCTTCAGTCGTATTTTGAGCGCCGCCAGTGGCATTTTCTGTAGCGGTTGCGTTCCCGGAACCTTCAGCAGGGGCCGCGCCGCCTTCTGCGACTGTCAGCATGCCTACCATGTTTGGATGCAGCGTGCAATAGTATTCGTATTCTGCCGCGTCAATCTCTGCCGTGTTCAAGAGCCACGCTTCACCCGCACTGATTAATTGCGAGTCAAACACGCTCTCCTGCCTGCTTGTTACAGTGTGCGGCACATTGTCCTCGTTGGTCCACTGCACGCCGTCGCCCTTGTTGACGCTGAGCGGGTCAGGCTCATAATCAGGATTACCCTGAGCAGACGCCCCTGCCAGTATGGTTGCATTGACGACGTTGGCAGGAGCCGCGGGCTCTTCAGCTGGCGCCTCCTCCTCTTCCTCCGGCGCCGGCGGCTTGGGCGTCACGAGACCGAATGCATAGAACGTCGAGCCCCCGACGACTGCAGCTGAGACGAAAATGACTGCAAGCGCCTTTAGGTATGGGACCTGCCGAAATGACGCAACCGCGAGCACCGCCGCCGGGATCGAGATTATCAGCATTAGGCCGATGTAGGCATAGATGCTCGGGACCTGCGCGCTCACCGTGACCGCAGCTGCAAAGCCAAAGGTGACAAGGAACCCCAGCGTGATAAAGGTGGCAGACTTTGCCTTGCCTGTAGACGGGAAGCCGTCCTTGAAAAGTCCGGAGGCAAGGAAGATCATGCCGATAAACATCGTCAAAAGCGAAACGGCGTGCATGCCGTCGATAAAGGTCTTGGCAATGCCTGCAAGAGAAATTCCGACGCCGACAATGCCTATTGAAGTAAGACCAATCCCGGGGGTCAGAAGGTCCCAGTCAGTCATGTTACGAGTATTTTGGGTTTGTTTGGCATACTTAATCGTTTCTAGCTTTCAAATGCCGGTCGGCGCCTTGTGCCGAGCCGCCCTGTGCTCCTGCAGTTTTGACGGGCTGCCAAACTTTTCGTCGCACATGTCACAAAGGTATTCCGAAATGGCGGGCGGCCTGTCGGCAGCCCTGCCTGCTTCGACAGGATGGGACGACTCGTAATGGATCACCTGTTTTTCGAGCGGAATCTTTGGTTCAGACTCTGCCGCGCCACTTGCAAATTCAGAATTGGGCCTGCCTTTTGCAAACTCGTGCCCGTGCTTTACCTGCTCTTCCTTCAGGCTCAGCCTTACGACTGTGGCGTTGCCGTGGTTTTCAACCGCGGAAATAGAGGAGATCGGGATCCTGAACTCTTCGTCCGTTACGATGCCGCGCTTGAACGCAGTAAAGTAGCTGGCGTTGATCTCTTTTATCCTTCCAACATGCTTGCCTTCAAGAGTGTAGACTTCGGCGCCCCTGTAGTCGGCCATTACATTATTACGCCTACATGACTTTTATCATGTTCTGCAACCGTTAATAGAAATGCCGGACACTGTTCCGCCATGTCAGAAAGGGAGAAGCGGGAGCAGATCCCGACTGAATACAACGCAGAGCAAACGCTGAGAGCTTTGCGGAAGCAGGACCGCGTGGAAGGTGAGCAGAGGGACAAGACGGTCAGCGACTTTCCTCAGGCAGCTGCCCTCGGCCAGGTCCTGAAAGAGCTGGACTTTCCCGCCGACAGGAGCAAAATAGTCAGGTTCGTAGAGCAGTCAAACAGGCCTGAACGAAACGAGGTGCTGCAGGTGGTGCAAAAGATAGAGGAGCGCCAGTACCATAACGTCTCTGAAGTTGCCGAGGCGGCCAGGCTGGTACAAAGATAATTACGAATCTAAAATAGTTGAGCTGGCATCTTAATACCCTACAAAGAATCCATAGCCGTGTCTGTAGTGGACCTATTCGAGGTAGGCGAGAACGATACCGTATGGGACGCCTGGCTCACGACCGTCAGCCTGATCGACATGCTGGAGCACACTCATCGGATCGGCCAGTACTACAACTTTGTGCAGGCGCGAGACAAGATAGCGAAACTCTGCGCGATTGCAGAAGCCCACTCTATCGACAAGGGCGCGTGCAGGTGCGGCCTGTCGGACGGCGAGCACGCCCTGCTCAGACGCAAGATGATGACATTTTTCAAGCTTCAGGTGGCTAACCTGAAACATTTCGTCTACTGACTCGTGAACGAATGAATTAAATGCAAGCAAAGCAGCACTCTCTTCGAGGCAACTCTGTGACTGCGCGCGATTATGTCGAAGTTTCAAAGCCACGTATAGTGGTGGTCCTTGTGATAACAGCCGTTACCTCGCTCCTGGCAGCAAGCAGGTTCGACTCTACGCCGGACGTCGCATGGGACGTCACCGCATGGCAGCTGGGCTTTCTGACTCTGGCCGGCGCACTGGCGTCGATGGGCGCAAGCGCGCTCAACCACTATTACGACAGAGACATTGACAAGATAATGGAGAGGACCGCCAAGAGGCCAATACCCGCCGGCAGGCTCACCCCAAACAACGTGCTTGCGTACGGGATTGCAGTCAGCGCCATTTCTGTCATACTTGCATGGTTTACCCTGAATCCTGTCGCCACCGGCATGATAGCGCTTGGCATATTCTTTTACGTCATAATCTACACCGCGTGGCTCAAGCGCAGCAACGCCTCAAACATTGTAATAGGGGGCTTTGCTGGAAGCGCCGCGTCCATGGCCGGGTGGGCGACTGCAACAGGCTCGATCGATCTTTTAGGCTTTCTGGTGGGCTGGCTCGTTTTCATGTGGACTCCGCCGCACTTTTGGTGCCTTGCGATAAGGGCGAGGGAAGAGTACGCAAGCGTGCGCGTCCCGATGCTGCCGGTGCTAATCGGCAACCAAAAGACTGCGAGCTATATCCTGCTCAACACCGCGATACTGCTGCCATACTCTGTGGCGCTGTCGTTCTTTGGGCCCGGCGTGCTCTACACCGCGGTCGCGGCGGCCTCCGGCTCGCTCATGCTCGCCTACCACTATAAGCTGACAAAGAACCCAACGCCAGAATTTGCGTGGAAGGCGTACAAGGTGACAGCGCCGTACCTTGTCGTGATATTTGTCGCGCTGGCGCTCGACGCGCTGTTCCACTACCCGATTTTCAGCTAGCGGTACCCGAATCGGCGACGAGCTCTATCCTGCGCTTTTCCTTTGTGACCCACGAGACCCTGACGAGGCCGTAAATCTCGAGGTCCAGGAGCGTCTTGTTGAATTCAGAGTCGGCAAGCGTGATGCCGTCTTTTGTCAGGTCTTTCATTAGATCCGCGTCTGTCATAGTGCCTGCCTGCCTTATCTTTTCATACATTAGGTTCCGGATGGGATATTTCATAGTGTTAACCGTAGAATGTCTTGTCTATTGGTTTGGGCATCGCATATGTAATGTTTTTCTTTATCGACTCGTACCAATCCTCGACGTCCTTTGTTATCGACGGCCTGACCAGCCTTATCGCCTTGGCAAAGTCGGCGTTTGACACGATCTCTGATTTCCCTTGCATGGCGCTCACCGCGGCTTCCCTGCACAGCGCCACAAGGTCTGCGCCGCTAAAGCTCTTTGTGGACTGGGCGATGCCTGCAAGGTCGACGTCCTTGGCAAGCGGCATCGGCTGGGTTATTATCATCAGTATCTCATGGCGGGCCTTTTCGTCTGGCGACCCGACGTATATGATCAGGTCGAGCCTCCCGGGGCGGAGCAATGATGTGTCGATGAGATCGGGCCGGTTGGTTATTCCGATCACTACCACGCCGGCGCTCCCCGAGTCGTCCATCTCTGTCAGTATCTGGCTGAGCACACGCTCGTTGCCCGACATGTCCTCTTCCTGACCTCTGGGTCTCGCAAGCGAGTCCAGCTCGTCGAAAACTACGATGCAGGGCGAGGAGGCCTTGGCCTTGCGGAAGATCTCGCGAATCGCCTTCTCTGACTCGCCGACCCACTTGCTGAGCACTTCGGGGCCGCGCACCACGATGATGTTGGCGTTGCTCTCGGTTGCAAGCGACTTTGCCAGGAGCGTCTTTCCCGTTCCCGGCGGGCCATAGAGCAGCGCCCCGCGCGGCGGCCTGATTCCCATCTTTGCAAACTTGTCCGGCTCTCTAATCGCCGTTATGAGGTTGTCGTGCAGCGTGCGCTTTGCTTCGTACAGGCCGCCCACGTCGTTCCACTTTACCCGCGCGACTTCGACGTAGAACTCCCTCATGGCCGTCGGGATGATCTCCTTCATGCCTTCCTTGAAATCGCGGTTTGTGATCACCATTCCCTCGAGGATTTCCGGCGATATCTTTTCGCCCTCGAGGTCTATCTCGGGCAGGTAACGACGGAGTGCCTTCATCGCGGCTTCCCTGCACAGCGCCTTGATGTCCGCGCCGGTGTACCCGTGCAGTTCCGAGGCGAGATCCTGCAGGTTAATGTCATCCGACAGCGGCATGCCCCGGGTGTGAATCTGGAGTATCTCCAGCCG
>DATFDX010000032.1:0-9706 GCA_035251875.1 Nitrososphaera sp.
GTGCATGACGCTGTATGGCAGGCGGCCACTAAAATTTGCTCTGGTCAGTCCCTGAAGAGCTCTTCTTCCTCGAGGTCTCTGTCCTTCCTTGCGAGGTATATCAAAAAGCCGGCAATGCCCGCAAACACGATGACGTTGACCACCAGTATTGATGCGTCAACGCGCTGCGCCAGCACGAACAGCCGGACCATTGCGTAAATGACTGCAGCCGCCATCGCCACTATGCAGCCGGCCATGGCGTAGCGGATCGTCTGCCTGTTCATGGTTGTATTGTGGCCGACCTGCCGTATAACTTTTAACGGCAGGATAGCTAGGAATAGGGCAGTGCAGCTGGTTAAAAAATACGAAATACAGTCCAAGAACAAGATAATTGACTTTCTCAACGGCCAGCCTGCCGGCAGGGTGGCGTCTATCGATAAGGACGGCTACCCGCAGGTCATTCCCATGAACTTTGTCTACTTTAACAATGCCGTCTACATGCACTCACACCCCTTTGGGGAAAAGCTAGACAACATCAGGCGCAACCCGAATGTCGGCTTTGAAGTTGACCAGCATGTCTGCTTTCTACCGTCGTACTACTTCCACCCAACCGACGCGTCGCAGGCAGACACGCTCTACATAAGCGTCGTCATAAAGGGCAGAGCAGAGATCGTGGAAGACAGGGAGGAAAAGGCAAGGGCGCTCAACGCGCTCATGGAAAAGTACCAGAAGGAGGGCAGGTACGAGGCGCTTGACGCGGAGATGCCTGTCGTGGAAGAAGTCGCGATAATCAAGGTCGCGCCAAACGACATGCGCGGCAAATACAAAGTAGGCCAGCACTGGGCAAGGCCGTACCGGCTAAAGATGGCAAAGAACATAATCGAGCGCGAAGGGCTTGAAAACGCGCGGCCCATTCTCGCGATAATGAACATTGAGGTCGCGGCAGACGGCACCCTGGAGATCAGAGAAGACCCGGTGATGTAGGACGACAAAGTGCCCGGTCCACACCGACTTTTTCGACGATTCGTGCGACGCGTGCAAGCAGGAATACCTGGAATTAAAGGGAGCCGGCGCGCCTGCCGTTCAGGAAAAGAAGTACAAAGAGTTCACAGAAGAGCGCGCCAAAAAGCTGTACGAGGAACTGATGCTACAGTACCTGAAAAGCGGCGCAAGCGAAATGGACGCAGACAGGAAAGCAAAGGTGATAATAAGAAAGCAGTGCAGCATCCGCGGGATGCCGTTCTGGCCGTGGGTCTGATCACTTTTTCTTGCTGGTGGGGCTTGTAAATATCATGTGGCCGACGTCCTTGTACATCTTCAAGAACTGCTTGCCCTTGTCGGTCGTGCGGTATTCGTGATCGGTCGAGAGGAATTCAAGCAACCCTTTCTCTTCAAGAACTGCAAGATATTCTTTCAGCTGCGGGAACGACAGAAAGGCCTTGTACATTATCTTGGTCTTGATCGAGCCATCAAGAGCTATTTCTAAAATCGCTGCGGCAATGTCAGTCCGGCTCCTGTATTTCATCTCCATTTGAGTTTGTACGGGTACCATAAAAACTTCTCGAATAAAAAACTAGTAAATACTTCCGGTAATGAACTATTGCGCTTCCTGCGACCCGATCAAGACATAAATGCTCTGCAGGTGCGTCGCAAGGTCGCTCAGCACTTCGATCTTTCTCTTCGGGTAGTTTGCAAATTTCAAGACGCTGTCGATAAACTCTGGTATCTGCACGATTCCCTCGCCGGGCACTTCGATGCCCTTTCGCGTAAGCAGATACGACTTGACCACCGAGCCTGTCTGCACTCCGTTCAGGAAATAGTTCTTGTCCTCCGGCATCGCTGCCGCTGCCTTGACGTAGCGGTCCTTGAGGATTTCCGCTTCGCCGGCTATCTGGAGCTCCAGCCTGTTCATCGCCTCCACAAGGTGGCGGATCCTATCGGCCATTCCTTCGGACATGCTAGACGATTGCGCGTCTTGGTTTAATAACTTGCACCACAAAAAACGTATCAAAAGTACAGAAGAATCGAATAGCAAATTATTGAAGTAAAGTTAAATATGCAACAGCTAACCGATCTGCGATGGCAAATCTAGTACTTGAAGCGTACGACCGGTTCGCTGTGCTTTATGATCTCGTTGCGCTGGTGAACGATGATGTGACTGGCGAATCCGCGCTGGTGTCGGCGGTGCACCTTTCACCAGATGTCGTCAGCGAATTGTTGTCGCTCATGCTGGCGCAAGGATTTGTAAAAACAGTCAGGAACGACGGCGAATTCAGAATAACTGCGCTCGGCTCAAACTTTCTGCAAGAATTTCAGGGCATGAGGAGATTCCTCTCCTAGCCTCTACTCGACGTCTACCTTTTCTTTTGCCGCGTCCTTGGCCTGCTGCTCGTCAAGTTTTTTCAGCTCGTTCTGCAGAAACTCCCTGTACTTGCTGCGCTCTTGGTGCGTCATAGAGTCGAGGTTCGAGCTGAGCGCCGATCCTATGGTCGTCACCCTGTCGATAAGGTCCATTGCCATGAACTTGCCCACGTTGCCGACGCGCAGCATCACGTCGATCTGCTTCTGGAGTATGCTGCCAAACGATTCCATGTCAGACGTGATTTCAAGCCCCTTCTTTGTTATCGCGTACCTGCCGTCCTTGTCTTCAGTCACAAGGCCTTCTTCTAGCAGCCTGCCAAGTAGCGGGTAAATCAGCCCCGGTGATGGCTTCCACTTGCCGTCGCTCTGCACCGTAGCTTTGTCGATTATTTCCTTGCCGGTCATTGGTTGATCCTTCAGCAGGGAAAGGATGTACTGCCTGGAAAAGCCCCTTGGTATGGCGCTTCCCACTCTCGATAGCCACTCTGATATCATATATCGCTAGTAATATCGCTAGCGAAATATTAAGTTTATGGATTGGCGTTCTATAGCGATAATGCAAATGCATAGAATTTCTTTAAATATCATCGCTCGCATTATTTCCGCTGAAGGTGTGAATACTTGGTTACATTAAAATTGAAAATATTGGGTTACGCGGCAGCCGCCGCGACTGCAATAGCCGGCATACTGCACCTGATGCTGGCTCCAAACAGCCTCGGGTTCAACGTCAACAACGGCATATTCTTCATCGTGGCGGGGATTGTGCAGCTGTTCTGGGTCGTGCCCATGGTCAGGAGGTGGGGCACCCCTTGGTACTACGCTGGTATTGGCGGAACAATAGTCCTGATAGCCATCTGGGTCATAACGAGGATGCCTGACAACCCGATCACAGGAAGGGCAGGCCCTCCAAACGCAATGGGAATTGCCGTCGAAGTGTTCCAGGCGGCATTTATCGGATTAGCCGTAGCAGTCATTGCCTATGAAGCGAGAATGAGGCGTCTAGACAAGAAAACTGCCGCCGACGCCGCATAATCCCTCACTATTTTTTTGGCAACTGCCCTCGAGATTACTTGGCTTTTAACCCAATATTTTTTATAATGGTACACATAACCCCTAGTGTGCCAGAGCAGCAATTGCCGAACCTGAAGCAGATGCACTGGGACATCGCAAAGCTTTTGGAGCTGGGCGTAGATGAAAAATTCCTTCTTGAGAGCAACATCGCGCCAGAGCAGGCAAGAGATCTGGTCAAAGGCCTCTTGTACCTGAAGGAAAGGTTTGACAAGAACAGAGAATAGCCGTTTTTCAAATATGGCGTTATGAGCGGTCAAGCATCGAGCGATAGATTGCAGCCATGAACCTGTTGCGGTTTGCCGCCAGCGCGTTGCCCGACTTTAACGCCTTCTCGGCCAGGTTTTCGTATTTGGCTATAGCTTCTGAAATGTTTTCCTTTCTGTCCCGACTGTTCTTGTTATGCAAACTGGAGCGGTTGTCGTGCAGGGCAATATAATGATACAGGATGACTATTCTAGAACAATTCTACATCATAACCTGGAATGTCTGGCAGCCGGCCCGCGCAGCATGACGCGCTAAAAGGTTTTATAAAAAACCCGTTTCATGTATTGAAGTGGCGACAGAGCAGCTATTCGTCAGCATCGTCATCATCCTCGTCGCCGCCAGGATCTTGGGCGAGCTCTTCCAGAGAATCAAGCAGCCGCCGCTCGTAGGAGAGCTTTTGGCCGGGGTCGTAATAGGGCCCTCGGTGCTCGCACTGGTGTTCCCGAGCCCTGACTTGGAGGTTCTCTCAAACCTCGCAGTTTTCTTTTTGATGTTCCTTGCCGGCCTTGAAATGGATCCAAAGGAAATCAGGAGGGCGGGCAAGTCTGCCATCGTGATCTCCCTCATTGCATTTTTCGTACCACTGCTAGCCGGAACCAATGTAGCGCTGATGTTTGGCCTTACGACCGTGCAGGCGCTCTTTATGGGACTGCTCCTGTCAATCACCGCGGTCCCTGTAAGTGCCATAGTGCTGATGCAGTTTGGCATCCTGAACAGCAGGCTGGGCAACACCGTCATGGCGGCTGCCATCATAAACGACATCCTCTCGCTGGTTGTTCTGTCGTTTATTCTACAGATACACGCCGCAGAAGGCACTGGCGCGCAGGTCGACTTTGACAGCGTCGGATGGTCCGGCGCCAAGATAGCTGCCTTCCTTGGAGGTATATTTCTATTTGACATATTGTTTAGAAAAACTACCAGCTGGCTGCCAAGCAAGGCGGAGCCGTTCTTCAAGAAATATCTGCAGACAAAAGAAGCGGCGTTTGGAATACTGCTCATAACGACCATAGCGATATCGCTCATCGCCCAGGACATAGGGCTCCATTTCGTGATCGGCACGTTCTTTTCAGGACTTGTAGTCTACAAGGAGATGATCGGCCGGCAGAATTTCAGCAGAGTCTATGGGATAATCTCTGCAATCACGTTTGGCTTTTTCGCGCCGATATTCTTTGCGCTGATTGGGATAGAGTTCAACGTGCAGTCGCTCATCGGCGCAATACCACTGTTCCTGGCGCTCCTGGCAGTGGCCATTGCGACCAAGATAGCGGCGGGTTATGTCGGCGCCAAGCTGGTGGGCTTTAATCAAGAAATAAGCCTGGCGATAGGCTTTCTCATGAACGGCAGGGGGATGGTCGAGCTGGTCATAGCGTCAATAGGCTTTGCCGCCGGTGTAATAGACCTGACGCTCTTTTCGATCGCAGTCGCGATAGGCCTTATCACCAGCATACTCGCGCCAATAACTTCGCGGCCGCTGGTCAGCAAGGCCAAGTCAAAAGGAAGCGAAGCCGTGGAGGTCAAGGAGCCGCAAGACGAGCGACATTCAACTGCGTGGGACTAGACACTCGATCCTTTCTTTCGCCGGCACTGCGTGCTTCCAAAGCGTGTCAAAGATGTGGCGCTGCTGCTGAACCAGCTCTTTTATGTCGCTCTGCACCAAGCTTGCCAGAGTGCTTCCTTGCTTTACACCTGCAACGTACTCGCTGTCGCTCACTGCAAAGTTGCCCATGACTCCGTCGAGATGGCGCAGCTCGGCAAACTGCATTATCTCTTTGCAGTACGGCAGGTTGTCCGTTGTGATTTCGGTGATGTACAGTATCATGACACCGCGTTTTTTGGCTTTCAGGTATCCTTGCTTGACCCTGCCGACAGAAAATGACGGGAGCGTCGAATCGACGCATGCGCCCCAGAAAGTCTTGGTGTTGGCCTGAAACTGCTCTATCGCCTTTACGATCTCGGCTTCATCAGACAGGATTTTCATGCCCGGCAACTGCGTGTAGTGGCAGGACACCATCTTATAATTTCTCTTGACAAGCTACTCAAGCCTTAAATAAATTGGGACAGTTTTGAATTATAGATGCAGGTCCGCATTATGGCAGTCGACGACGAGCCGGACATCCTGAGGATAGTCGAGATATCGCTTGCAAAGTGGGGCTACGCTGTCAACGTCTTTACCGATCCTGTGGCAGCGCTTGATCACTTTCGCGCCAACGCGTCGGAATATTCGCTCATACTCACTGACATCAAGATGCCCGGCATGAGCGGCGCAGAGCTTGCGAAGCGCGCCAAGAAGATAAGACCGGACATCAAGGTCATGTTCATGACCGCGTTTGAAGTCGACAGGGATCTCAGGAAGGCCCTGCCATCTATCGAGAGGCACGGCTTTTTGCAAAAGCCGTTTCACACCGCGGACGTGTGCGTCGCAGTAAAAAGACATTTGACTGTCGCGTAGGGCGTTGCTGACAAAGGTTAATTAATCAAGAAAAGGCTTCTATAACTAACCACTTTTTGGACAAGTCTAAGGTTTTTGAGGAGGCCAGGAGAGCGGCTTGGATCTCGATATGGACACTTGTAGGCATTGGCATAGGAGAAGTGCTCGTGTCCGCGTACACCGGCAGCCTTACGCTTCTTGCAGACGGCCTTGACTCGATGGCAGACGCGCTTGTTTCGTTCATCGTATGGTTTGGCATCAGGATGTTGCAGAAACCCAAGAGCAAACTCTTCCACTTTGGCTACGCCAAGATAGAGAGCTTTGCCGCGTTCATTGCCGCCGTGGTCATAGTGATACTTGGCGCGTTCATTGTTTACCACGCATACGAGCGCATACTGCACCCTACAACGGTGACAAATCCCGAAATTGTGATGATAGCTCTTGCAGCGGCAGGCAGCATATCGCTACACCGGGCGTTCAAGGTCAGAAACGTGGCAAGAAAGTACAACCTAGTATCGCTCAACCTCGACGCCAAGAATTCCATCAAGGATGGCACCGCGTCGTTCGTGGGTCTTGGGAGCATAATCGCCGGTTATTTCGGGATTCCTTACATGGACTCTGTGGGCAGCATCTTGATAGCGGGGTACATCTTTTTCATGGCTTATACCGCGTTCAGGGAATCCACTCTGGTGCTGATAGACGGGGTCAAGAACCCAGAGCTGCAACAGGAAATAACACTGCACATAGAGAAAAAGTTCAACGTCAGGGTGGAAAAGATCCTGCTCAGGCCGCTTGGCCAAAACTTTTCCGCTCAGGTGCACATAGAGCTTGACAGGAACATGACGCTTGACAAGGCGCATGAAACCCTGACGAGTATACGGAACTCACTAATCGAAGATTTCAAGGTGGAAGATTCTGTGGTTATCCCAAAGCCCGTGTAGCCAAGGGGTCAGCCTGCACAGAATTTAGGTAATTTTATAAAACCATGCCGGTTTCTCTTCTACTGATGATCAAACAAAGAAGGCGCCATCTGAGCCAAAGAAGAGTCGGTGAGCTGATAACCATTGCCAGCGGCATTGGTGTTACAGTGCTTGGCGCCGTTCTTGGAGTCAATTTCGTGGCATACGCGGGACTTTGCATAGCAGGTCTCGGCGTCGTCTCGATGCTCTGGAGATAGCTGACAGATGGTCAGCAAAACTGTTATAATTGCAGCAATTGCTGCCGGCATAGTTGTGGCCGGCGTTGCCGCAGCGTTTGCAGTTTCATCCGGCATGGCTCCGGCAACGGACAAGCCTGCCGCCACCCAGAACGCCGAGCGGATAACAACGCAATTAATGTCGCCTTCGGTTGCAGGCGCGCCTGCGCTTGGAAGCGACGACGCCCGGGTTACTATAGTAGAATTTGGCGACTACCAGTGCACGTGGTGCTACCGGTGGCATGAAGGGACCAAAGACACGCTGGTGGCAGAGTACGTGGACACCGGCAAAGTGAGGTTCCTCTTCAAGGACTTTCCGATAAACGATCTAGCTGACAGGGCTTCTTCGCTTGCCGCTGAAGCGTCGTACTGCGCAGCCGACCAGGGCAAGTACTGGGAGTACCACGACAAAGTATACGACACTGCCGATGAAGTGATGAAGAGCGACCCGAGAGGAATAGAAAACACCGGTTGGGTTACAAGAACCAGTCTAGAGCAGATGGCAGATGACGCAGGCGTGCCGGACATGGCCGCATTCTCTGATTGTCTTGACTCGGGCAAATATACCGGCGTGGTCAGTGACAACTATGACCTTGCAAGGACGGTTGGCTTGAAAGCTACGCCAAGCTTTATCGTCCTGACAGACGGGGAAACACCAAAGCTCATAGAAGGCGCTCACCCATACTCCACGTTTGAAAGAGTTATCGACGAAGCGTACTCTGGCTAGTACTCTAGCGAATATTTCTGGCCAGCCAGGCCTGCCAGAATCTCCTCTGCTTCCCTTAGCAGCGCATCAACCTCACTGCCCTTTTCCGCTATCTGGCGCCTTTGCTGTTCCATGTTCTGCCGGCTCTTTGCAAGCTCTTCCTCGTACTGCGCGACTCTATCTTCAAGCTCCCTTGCCCTGTCGACAGGGCCGCTGTCGATCCGATGCATCGAATCAGTTTCTGCCTTTAGCGCCTTCGCCTTGCCCTGGAACTCGGGCAGGGAATTCAATATGACGTCCAGATAGTGCAGTATCTTGTCAGAATCCTTTAGCTGGATGTTGCCAGAATCTATTGACTTGCGGATTTCAAGCAGGAGTGAAGAATAAGGCGAAACATCGCTTTCGTAAAACATCTTCCACGGCTCGTCTGACATCATTTGCAGGCGCGCTTCTGTCTCCTTTGTGAGGCCGTAGGAATACTTTGTGAACGCCCTTGACACGTGGGAGAAAATGTCTGTCAGCTGCACATGGAACTGCTCTTCCTGCATTTCTGCCTCGCCTGCCTTTTGCGCGGCGGCTTGTGCCTGCCCGAATTCCGGAGAAGCCCTGAGCTCGCCAAGCTCGCTCTTCAGCCCTTCAAGCTCACCACCAATTCTTGCAATTTCATTTTCAATGTTCTGCACCGAGGACTCTGCAGACCTGATGGAGGATACTTTTTGCGAAGCTGTATTCAGTATACCACCGCATTTTACTATGGGCGCGCGCTTTTGCTCAAAGTCTGACATTGCTTCCCTGGTCTCGTTAAGCAGCTTTGTCAGCGCTTCAAATTCGCCCTTCATCTTGCTGGCGTGCTTTTTCATGAAGGCGTTGAGGACTTTGCTGTGCGATCCGCTCACTTCGCCAAAGCGGTTCATCATGGCTTCGAATCTCTCCTTGAATTTCTTGGCGTCGTTTGCCGACTGGGGCAGCGGAAGCTCTGTCGTCGCTTCGCGTCTGAGAGTCGACACGACCGTTTTCTTGGCGTTCTCGGCCACCGACTTGAACCTCTGCTCGACGCCTTCCAGCTTGATCTTTTCATGCTCCATGTCTTTCGCAAGCCCCTCTATGATCTTCTGGGACTGGGCCGCGGACTCTTTTACCGTGGCAAGCTTCGCGCCGAGCTCCTGCACCCTGGCCGACTCTATGCTGCGGAGCAGGTTCTGGGCCTGCTGGATCGAAAGCGCGCCGGCCGCTGGCACTGCTATTGCCGGCCGCTCTGTAGGCGCTTCGCTCTCCTTCTTTTTAAAAAGCCCGAATGGCACTGCTAATTCCCCGCAGACTGCATCAAAAAACGTTGCGATCCAGCAATACTTAATGCGCAGCTGCGCGATATATTGACATGGTAGCAGGGTCTTCTGCTCCACAGCGCAACAGAGTACGCGGCAGGGCTTATCTCTGGTTTCAAAGAAACGAGCAGAGGCTGCTTGCCATCGACATCTTCTGCGTCGTTCTTCTCTTCTTCCTACACCTCTTTACCTCCACATTTCAAGTTTTCACACAGGAAATTGCAACGGCGGTGCAGATAGCGGTGACGATGCTCGTTTCGTTCATAGTGCTGTCGGTGGTATGGAAAGGGGTCGTCCCGCTTATCATCTGCATCTTGGGCATAGTACTAATACAATATTCTGTGATGATCACGTACTACCCGCCTGAACCCGGCGAG
>DATFDX010000033.1:0-2498 GCA_035251875.1 Nitrososphaera sp.
TGGGATCCCGCCTATCGATGAGAACCTTGTGAGCGGCAGCATGTTTTCGCCGTGCTCGCTTATCACCATCGCCTGGATCGAATCGCGCGAAATCTTGGTCGCGTCCTGGATAAAGCTCTTGAACCTTGACAGGTCGAGCATGCCGCCCATGCCCATCGCCTTGTTCTTCTTTGCGCCCGCGGTCTTGAGCGCAAGGTAAGTCATCGGGTCGAGCGGGTTGGTGACGACAACGATAGTGGCGTCTTTTGCGTACGACGCGATCTTGCCCGCTACGTCCTTTACTATTCCGGCGTTTATCTTGAGCAGGTCCATCCTTGTCATGCCCGGCTTTCTGCCGACGCCAGCGACCAGTACGACATAGTCAGAGCCGCGCATGTCCTCATAGTTGTTAGAGCCTCTGGCTACTGCATCAGAGCCCCTCTCTGAGAGCTGGTGGTTAATGTCCATCGCCTCTCCCTGTGGCAGGCCCTGGACGATGTCTAGAAGCAGTATGTCCTTGTCGAGCTCCCGGAGGCCGCAGTTGAGCGCGGCCGAGGCGCCGACCTTGCCAGACCCGATTATGGTAATTGTCATACTCGAAGTTGCAACTGAGATTACTTATATAAATTATGACTGGGGCCGGATCAACTTTAAATTAAGCGTCATAATTAGTTGAGTGGAAGATTGTCAAAGAAGAAGCGGGATGACAGTTATTTTGCCGCAGGCCGGCGCAGAAACAGGAAATACATGATGATCATTATACCGATTGTTGCCGCAGTGGCGGTAGCAGGCATAGCAGCTGCGGTTCTGACTCCGCGGAGTGCAGACTTTGGTCCGCTTGGCTCGGCTCATGTCCACGCAATTTTTGCAGTGAAGCTGGACGGGGAAAACATAGACTTTAGCCAGCGACAGTACCAGGTAGGTTCTACAGGCAACCAGTACATACACTTTGAAGGCAATGACGGAACTACTGTTCACAGGCATTCTACTAAAGTGCCAATTGGCGAGTACCTGCGCAGCGTAGACATGGACATCCGCGAGGGTTGCTTTGTCCTAGACAGTGGCGAGCAGTTCTGTAACGATGGCAAGAAGCTCAGGTTCTTTGTAAACGGAGAGGAAGAAAGCTCCATAATGGACTACATACTGCAGGATGAAGACAGGATACTGATCATCTATGGCGACGAAGAGCAGAGTGAGCTGCAAGCAGAGTTTGACAGGTTGGATGATACACCAATCGAGAAATAAAGTGATATAAAGCAATAGCAGCTACATTTCAGAGTAAATGGCAAGGATCGCGGTCATTGATTGCCAGCTAGCGGGCATTGCAGGCGACATGCTAGTGTCTAGCTTGGTTGACGCAGGGGCCAGCAAGAGCAAGGTCGTCGACGCGATCTTTGCCTGCCAGGACTCTCTGAAGGGGAGCAAGATATCCAAGGTGGATTTTGCCAAGGTTGTGTCGCACGGCTTTTCGGCGACGCAATTGCAGATGAAGTATACTGATAACGTGCACGAGCGCAAGGGGGCAGAGATGAACCGCTCGCTGGCGCGATGCTGCGAATCCCTCGGGCTTAATCAGAGGGCCAAGACGTTTGCGCTAGAGTCCCTCAAGACGATAATCTCGGCTGAAGCCAAGATCCACGGCGAGGAATTTGACACCGTTCACCTACACGAAGCGTCCAGCATCGACACTCTTGCAGACCTTGTCGGCTGCGCGACTGCGCTGCAGGACCTCGGGCTGTTTGACGGCAGGATATATTCAACAAAGGTGGCAGTCGGCGGAGGCCTGCTGAAATTTTCCCACGGCACTGTCCCGAACCCGGCAAGTGCGATCCTTGAAATATTTAAGAACAAACAATTCGTGTTGGTGGGAGGGCAGGCTGAAGAGGAACTGACGACTCCGACAGGCGCTGCCATGCTGGTCAACCTGTCTTCTGGCAGCGTCAACTATTACCCCGGCATTGCGCCGGAAAAAATCGGCTACGGCGCCGGCAATAAAAAGTTTGAAGGGTTTGCCAACCTGGTGCGCGTGTTGGTGGGCACGTCGAGCTCCATCGCCCAAGCCAGCAAGGACGCGGTTTGCGTCGTGGAAACAAACATTGACGACGCGTCAGGCGAACTCGTCGGCAACCTGGTTGAGCGGCTGGCAGAAGTGTCCAAGGACGTGACGGTGATTTCTGGCACGACCAAAAAGAGCCGGCCGACATACCTCATTAGGATTATATCTGAAAACGCCCAGCTAAACAACGTGCTTGAGCTACTGTTCAGCGAGTCAGGGACGCTTGGTGCCAGAGTGCAGGAAGTAGAGCGCTACGTGCTGCCCCGCACAACTTTGACTGTCCCTGTCGACGTCAATGGGAGCACTTTCAACGTGCACGTAAAGGTAGTCAAAGACTCGGCCGATAAGATAACAAACGCCAAGCCCGAGTTTGAGGACATCAGGATAATCGCGGCAAGATGCCAGATGCCGGTAAAGAGGGCGATGGAGCTGGTCAACGCGCAGGTCATGAAAAATATAGGTG
>DATFDX010000034.1:0-10811 GCA_035251875.1 Nitrososphaera sp.
GGCGGTAAAGTGGGCCGCGCTCAGTGTGTGGACCGCGCCGGTAAAAAGGTTCAGGGTTGACCCGCTCTTCCGGCTAGGCTCTGAATACAAGGCAATCAGGTACATAAGAAGCCTGGGCCTGCGCACGCCGGCGGTAGAGGCGGTGGTCCTTGATAGGAAGATTCTGGTGACCCAGTTTATCGAGGGCGAGACGCTTGCCGGCGTGATAAAGGACTGCATTGCTGGCAAGGGCAGCGCCAGCCTGCTAAGGGAGGCGGGCGGGCAGATTGCAAAAATCCACAGTGCCGGCTCCAGCCTTGGCAACGTCAAGCCCAAGAACGTGATTGCCAGCGGCGATGTCCTGTATTTCACCGACGTGGAGCAGTTCATGTTCCAGGCCGGCGACCCGGCGTGGGACCTCGCGCAGTTTGTCAGCTGGGGGCTAAAGGGCATCCGCAACAGCAGCATGGCGGCCGCGGTGGCAAGGGAATTCCTGGAAGGCTACAGAGACGTTGCAGGGGCAGGCAACATCGTCCGCCTTGCCAAGAGCCGGCGCTACATCGAGTCGTTCTATCCTGTGCTTGCGCCCTCGGTAGCACAGATGATCAAAAAAGAGATCAGAGAAATCGCAAAGTAGGGCTTACTTTTTGCCCTTCTTGGCCGTTTCCTTGTGGGTGAACTCGGTGAAGCCGCACTTGCCGCAGGTAAACCTGTCCTTGTGCTCGGCCATGAACGTGCCCTTGCCGCAGCGCGGGCAGTCACGCCTGCTCCTTGTAACCTTGTCGCCAGAAACCTTGTAGAACTTGTATACCGCGACTTCGCCCTTTGCAGGAGCCTTTTTGTCCGCCATTACTTCTTGGCACCTCCGGCAGGTGCGCCCTTGGAAGCAGCGGCTTCCTGCTTTGCCTTGAGCTTGGCGCCTTTTTCTTCGTCGATTATCTTTTTCCTCTCTTCCTTTGGCAGTGTCCGCAGTATCCTATAGCGCGGGAGCTGCTTTGCGGCCTCCTTTTCGTCGTCATAGACGTAGAACACGGCGTGAACGTCGGTCATGCCGGTGTGGCATATCAGATTAACAGGGATGACCTGTTTTTTATCGACATTGAGCTGGCTGGCTATCTTTTCGGCCGCTTCGGTCCTCTTTATCTTGCCGGCGGCTCCCTTGAAAAGCGCCTTTACCTCGCGCCGGTTCAACAGCGAGTTCTTGCGGTCCTCCAGCGTTACAACTTCCTGATCAGACAAATCAGACACGATCCTTCCTGTAACTCATATAAGTATTTGCTTGTCCGCACGAAAATCAAATATACCCTGCCCATGGAGAATGGTTGAATGAAACCATTCTTCCAGGAGTTTTGCGACAAGGTAATTGCGCTTGACAAGTCGATAAGGTTTGCTGCCATTGCTGACGAGGACGGCAAGATCATGGCAACGGCAGAGAGAAGGGGCCTGAAGCCGCTGCTGACTCCTGAGGAGAGGGCACAGTACGCCATCACGGCCGCAACCCGCCAATACACCCGGCTCCGGTGGGAATATCTGCTTGGCAAGATCAACTATGCGACGTCGCACTATGCCAAGATAGTCAGGGCGACTATTCCCATAGCGGACGAAAATAGCCGCCTGTCTTACGTGCTCCTGCTGTCATTCGACGTGGAGGTAGAGAACGTGCACGACGTGATCATGAAAAAGATAATCCCGCTAGTGCGCAAGAACACTAACAAGTTCTTGAAAGAGCGCTAGCCTTAGCCTGAAATTTCTTTTCGCGCGTCATGATGTAAAAAAATAGGGATTGGTTTACTGGGTCGTTCCAGCAGAGCCTTGCTCGTATTCGCTGCCAGTTGGAGCAGCGCCGGCGGTTCCTTTCGCCATCCCCTTCTTCCTTGCAATCTCGCGGGCCTCTTCAGGGTTTTCTCCCTCTTCGCCTGGCGAGACAATTTCCTGGTCAGACGGGTCGCGCTTGACGGCTGTCGGCTCGTGTTCTTTTATCTTTTCAGGGCTCATCGGGTCCTTTGTTTCTTTTTTTCCTTCCGGCATGGTTGACGCTGCATAGAACACTATTTACAGACTATGAAACAATGCAAAAGTATATTTTTCATATCCAGAGTATCTGGCATATGCCCTTTGAAAGCCTCGGGGAATACGTTGAAGCCTTGGAGCAGGCGGGACAGCTAAAGAGGGTTGTGGCAAAGACGAGCCCCAACCTAGAGATAGCTGAAGTCATGCGCAGGTTGATGTATTCGAACGGGCCGGCGGTTCTCTTTGAGAACGTCGAGGGCTCGGGCATGCAGGTTCTTGGCAACACGTTTGGCAGCATGAAGAGACTGGAAATCGCGCTAGAGACCGAGGACTTTACAGAAATCGGGAAACGCATCACCGAACTTACGAAGATGAAGATGCCTTCAGGCATGCTCAACAAGCTAAAGATGCTGCCAAAGCTGTCAGAGATAGGCGAGTACGGCCCCAAGTACGTCGACAGCGGGCCCGTCACGGAAGTAGTTGAAACCGACAAGGCGTCGCTCAGCTCGATGCCTGTCCTGAAATCGTTCCCCGGCGACGCTGGCCGGTTTATCACTTTTGGCCTCACCGTTACAAAGCACCCGGAGACTGAGATCCGGAATTTCGGCGTTTATAGGATTCAGATCATCGACGACAAGCACGCGATAATGCACTGGCAGACGCACAAGCGCGGCGCGCAACATTTCAAGATGATGAAGGAGCAGGGCAAAAAGATCGAAGTCGCGATAGTGATCGGGGCGGACCCGGCCACCGTCTTTAGCGCGGTCGCGCCCGTGCCGGAAGGCATGGACAAGTACCTGTTTTCCGGCATTGCAAGGAAGCGCGGCGTCAAGCTGGTGAAATGCAGGACAGTCGACCTCGAAGTTCCCGCCAACGCAGAGATCGTGCTCGAAGGGCACGTCGATCCAGACGATCTGAAGATGGAGGGTCCCTTTGGCGACCATACCGGCTACTACACCCCGGCAGAGCCGTTCCCGACGTTCACGCTGACAGGAATCATGAGGCGCAAAAATCCCATCTACCTCACGACGGTGGTCGGCAAGCCGATACTGGAAGACGCCTACATCGGCAAGGTGATCGAGCGCTCGTTCCTGCCGCTTGTCCAGATGTTCCACCCAGAAGTGGTCGACTTTTCCATGCCGGCAGCAGGCTGGTTCCAGGGCCTTGCAATAATGTCGATAAAGAAGCAGTACCCGGGGCAGGCGAAAAAGGTGATGATGGGGCTCTGGGGCATGGGGCAGCTGGCTCTGACAAAGATGTTCATAGTGGTCGACAGCGACGTCAACGTGCACGACATCAACGACATGATATGGGCGGTGACCACGCGGGCAGACCCGGCGCGCGACACCGTCATAATCAACAACACGCCGACAGATACGCTCGACCCGGCGTCGCCGCTTGTCAATCTAGGCTCAAAGCTGGGGATCGACGCCACGACAAAGTGGAAGGAGGAAGGCTATACGCGCGAGATCCAGCAGCTCGCAGTGGTCGACGAAGAGACGAAAGCGCTCGTCGACAAAAAGTGGCGCGAGTACTTTAATGGTACTTTATGATCCGATAAGAATTGTCCCGCTCGGCGACCCGAAAGCCGGCCTGCTTGACCGCGGAGATTATCCTGCTCGACGTCAATTCGGTAGAGCGCGCGCCTGTCGCGCTAACCACTTCCTCGCCGGTGAGCGTGCCGCCAAAGTCGTCTGCCCCGTGGTTGAGGGCAAGCTGCGCCATGCCGATGCCGTTTGTGAGCCATGACGACTGCAGGTGCGGGATGAGGCCGTAATACATTATCCTTGCAATCGCGATCATTTTCAAAAGCGATAGCCCGCCCGCGGGGTACTTTATCCTGCCTTCGGCCTGGATCTCTGTCTTGTTGGGCTCGAAGCTCCACGGGATAAAGACGAGGAAGCCGCCGGTCTTTTCCTGTAGCTGCGCTATCTTTACGATGTGCCTAGCGCGGTCCTCTTCCGTGTCCACCGTGCCGTACATCATTGTGGCGACCGACTTGAAGCCCAGCTGGTGCGCCTCTTCCATTATCCGCAGCCACTCGTGGCTCTTTATCTTGAGCGGGCTTATCTCCTCCTTGACGCGGTCTTCGAGGATCTCTGCCCCGCCACCCGCAAAGGTGTCCATGCCGGCTGCCTTCAAGCGCGCGAGCACCTCTTTTGTGCTGCTCCGCTCGACGTTGGCTATCATATCGACCTCCGAAGGCGACAGACCGTTTATCCCGACCTCCGGGCATTTTTTCTTGATGGTCCTGAACGCGTCTTCATAGTACTCTAGCTTTAGGTTCGGGTTGTGGCCGCCCTGTATTAGGACCTGCGTTATCCCAAACATTTCCCGCGACATCGCCACGCGCCTTACAATGTCTTCAACCGGGACGGTGTAGGACTCTTCGTGACCGGGCGGGCGGTAGAACGCGCAGAACTTGCAGTAGGTGATGCAGACGTTGGTGTAGTTCAGGATGATGTTGTTGATGAAGGTGATCGTGTCGCCGTAAAGCCTCTGCCTCAGGGCGTTTGCGACGAGGCCCATCGAGTAGACGTCGTCCGACTTGATCAGCCTGATGCAGTCGTTCAGATCAAGCCTGCGGCCGGCGAGGGCGCCGTCAAGGACGTCGCTGATGTCTGACTTGCTTATGAAATCAGAGAGCAGTTTATTTTGCAAGTGTAACGTGACCTGTGAGCCTTTAATGGTATTTATTCGTTAATCGGCAAGATTAAGATACAAGGATGCCGCCATAAACAGTACGCATGAGTTCTGACAGGCTCGCCGAGCTTGCAAGGCACAAGTACATCAATCTCGAGACGTACAGGAAGAGCGGCCAGCCAGTGAGCACGCCGGTGTGGTTCATGATCGATAACAACCTAGTTTACGTCGTGAGTTCCTCCGATACTGGCAAGGCAAAGCGTTTGCGCAATAACCCGGCTGTCCGCATAATGCCAAGCGGCTTCAGGGGCGAGCCCAAGGGAGAATGGATCGACGGAAAAGCCCGGTTTGCAGAGGGCGCCGAAGCCGAGCGCGCCGTGCAGCTGCGCAAGAAAAAGTACGGCCTGCAGGCCAGGCTGGCCGGCATGATCAGAGGAGCGTCTGCAGTCATTGCGATAGAGCTGTCATAATTTATAACCGACTCTGGCGCAGACATGCATAGTTGCAAAAGAACGATATCGTCTCAGGCGGGACCCCGGCGCTGGAGAAGGCTCTGGCAGGGGAGGAGCTGTCGTACAGCGACGGCGTGCAGCTGATGAACGAGGAGAACCTCTTTCTTCTTGGGGCGGCCGCAGACAAGGTCAGGAGCAGGCACTGCGGCGACGTCGTGACATTTGTCGCTTCGTACTACCTGAACTACACCAACGTCTGCGCCGCCAGCTGCCCGCTCTGCGCCTTTTACAGAAAGGGCGACGAAAGCGACGCCTACACGCTGTCGACGGAACAAATAGTCGCCCGGTCAAAGATAGCGGTGGAGCAGATGGGCGCGACAGAGCTCCACATCGTCGGCGGATTCCACCCAAAGCTGGGGCTTGACTATTACGAAAAGATGATGAAGGCGATAAAATCAGAGTTTCCAAAAGTCACGATAAAGGCGTTCACGCCGGCAGAGATATTCTTTATCGCGCGGCTCACAAAGAACTCGATCAAGGAAGTGCTGTCGCGCCTCAAGGTGGCAGGGCTTGACTCCCTTCCGGGCGGCGGCGCGGAAATCTTTCACCCCGACACTCACAAAAAGATAGTGGTAGGCAAGTGCTCCGGCGAGGAGTGGCTCGACACGGCGCGGCAGGCTCACGAGCTGGGCTTGAAGAGCAACTGCACGATGCTTTTTGGCCACGTGGAAAAGCCAGAGCACATCGTCGACCACGTGATAAAGATAAGCGAGCTCCACAAGAAGACAAAAGGCTTTACGACTTTTATCCCGCTGAAATTCAGCCTTGAGAACACCGAGCTGGAGCAGAAGGGCATGGTCACGGCGGAAAGCCCGTCGACCTACGATCTCCGCGTGATTGCAGTTTCGCGGCTGCTCCTGGCAAACGTGCTGAACAATGTTTCAGTGTACTGGGTGGCGCTTGGCAAAAAGGTCGCGCAGGTGGCGCTCTCGTACGGCGGGAACGACATAGTAGGGACCGCGTTCTCTGAGGAGATATTCAAGGCTGCAGGCAAGGAGACAGGCACGTCGACGCAGGAGCTGGCAAGTTTGATCAAAGAGATCAAGCGCGTGCCGGCGCAGCGCGACACATTCTTTAACATCGTGCGTAGGTTCGACTAGACCACTTTAACGGCAACGTCAGAACTCAGTATCTTTCTTTCTTGCG
The DNA here is from genome assembly GCA_035251875.1 of Nitrososphaera sp. Classification (GTDB taxonomy): domain Archaea; phylum Thermoproteota; class Nitrososphaeria; order Nitrososphaerales; family Nitrososphaeraceae; genus Nitrososphaera. Next base: position 6,291 of record DATFDX010000034.1, read on the forward strand.
CCATTTCAAACATCTTTTCGATCGCCCGCTTGCCGTCGCGGCCCATGTCAAGGGTCAGCTCGTTGACGTACATTTTCACGAATTTCGTTATCGTTTCCTTTGGCTGGCCCCGCCCGTATTGCATCGCATAGCCGACAGCTGCGTCGACGTTGTCAAGCCCGTACTTTACCGATTTTGTAAAGACGTCGCTGAATTCCTCTATCTGCTTTCCGCTCATTGTCCGGGTGCTTGCCACGTTGATGCCAAGCGGCACAGGCAGGCGGGACATGTTGTCCGACCACCAGCTGCCAAGGTCAAGGGCGCTGGCAAACTTGCTCTTGTCGTAGGTTATCTGCGCCTCGTGGATAACCAGACCCGCGTCCACCTTGCCTGACATCACTGCATCAGGGATCGCCTCAAACGACATCTCCACTTCCCTGAACTTGCCTATCGCCAGCTTTAGCAAAAGGTTGGCAGAGGTCATCCTACCGGGGATTGCGATGGTCGCCTTTTGCAGCTGCTCGTGGGTCATCCTGTTCCCGTTTTTCGTTATGACTATCGGGCCGTAGTTGAGCCCGAAACTGCCGCCGCTCTTTAAAATTACATAGTCACTCAGGTAGGCGTAGGCGTGTGCCGACACCGCGGTCACGTCCAGCTCGTTCTTGAGCGCCCGGCGGTTGAGCGTTTCAATGTCCTGTATGACGTGCTTTACCGTAAAGCCGGACCTGATTTTGCCTGACGCGATGCCGTAGAACATGAACGCATCGTCCGCGTCCGGCGTGTGGCCCAGCGTTATCTCCATCGGCTCCGGGGTCTTCTCTGTCATTATTAAACCATAAACTGTTGGGAACATTTAATAGTCCTGCGCAAAACTTTTTTCGATTGAAGCATGCCGAAGTTCAAGTCAACGCAGGACATAATCAGGATAATTGGTAACAAGGATCAGATACGCAACTTTGGAGTCATTGCCCACGTAGACCACGGCAAGACGACCATGAGCGACAGCCTGCTAGCCGCGTCGGGCATCATTTCCCCGTCAGTGGCGGGCCAGGCGCTGGCGCTCGATTCCATGAAGCTCGAGCAGAACCGCCAGATGACAATCAGGGGCGCAAACGTCACGCTATTCTACGAAACTGACGGCAAGGAATACGTCATCAACATGATAGACACGCCCGGCCACATCGACTTTACCGGCAGAGTGACTCGCGCCCTCAGAGCAATCGACGGCGCGGTGGTGGTGTCGGACTCTGTGGAGGGCATCATGACCCAGACAGAGACCGTCACTAGGCAGGCGCTAGAAGAGCGCGTAAGGCCTGTGCTCTACATCAACAAGATAGACAGGCTCGTAAAGGAGCTAAAGCTAGACGCAAACGCCATGCAAAAGTGGCTTGCCAACATCATCTCGCACTTTAACCAGCTGATCGACATTTACGCAGAGCCGGAGATAAAGGAAAAGTGGAAAGTCAGCATTGAAAGCAACACAGTGGCCTTTGGCTCCGCCAAGGACAAGTGGGGCTTTAACTTTAACATGTACAAGAAGACCGGGATCGGCTTCAAGCAGGTTTACGAAGCTTATATCAGCAACGATCCGGGCGCGATAAAAGCGCTGGCCGAGAAGTCGCCGCTGCACGACGCGGTGCTCGGAATGGTGGTCCAGCACCACCCGCCGCCCCACGTCGCGCAGAAATACCGCATTCCAAAGATCTGGCCCGGCGACCTGAACTCCGACACTGGAAAAGCGCTGCTGGCGTGCGACGAAAAGGGCCCGGCGCTCATGATGGTAACTACGATCAACGTTGACCCGCAGGCCGGCAGGGTGGCCACGGGCAGGCTGTTCTCCGGCACGATAAAGGACGGCGACGACGTGTTCCTGGTCGACGCTAAGAGACCCGGCAGGGTTCAGTCGGTCAACATCTACATGGGCAACACAAGGGAAATCGTGAGCGTCATTCCGGCCGGCAACATCCCGGCGCTGCTCGGGCTTGACTATGCCATTGCAGGCGAAACAATATCCACGGTAAAGGGCGCGCAGGCGTTCGAGTCGATCAAGTACGTCTCAGAGCCAGTGGTCACCATCGCAGTCGAGCCAAAGCACCCCAAGGACCTGCCGAAGCTGGTCGAGGGGCTGCGCACCATTACAGTCGAAGATCCGAACCTCATTGTGAAGATAAACGAAGAGACCGGCGAAACGCTGCTTGCCGGCATGGGCGTGCTGCACCTAGAGATCGCCACTTCCCTCCTGCAGGAAAAGGGGCTTGAAATCGTGACGACAGAGCCGCTCATCAACTACCGCGAAACCATCCGCGCAAAGGCAGGCCCGATAATGAGCAAGTCGCCCAACAAGCACAACAAGATATTCATGCGCGTAGAAGCTCTGCCTGACGACATACTCGACCTGATAAGGACAGGCAAGATAAAGGAAGACATGGACCAGAAAGAGATGGCCAGGATACTCAGGGAGAAGGGATGGAGTTCCGACGAGGCAAGGAGCGTCTACGCAATCGACATCAGCGGCAACATGCTGATAGACGAAACAAAAGGCGTCCAGTATCTCCAGGAGTCGATGGACTCTATACGGTCAGGCTTTGACGACGTAATACGCAACGGGCCAATAGCCCACGAGCAGGTCAGGGGCGTGAAATTTGTGCTTCACCACTTTGTCCCGCACGAAGACCCGGCCCACAGGGGCCTTGCGCAGCTGATGCCGGCTACAAGGAGGGCGATGCTGGGCTCGATGCTTATCGCAGACCCGGTGCTGCTCGAGCCGATACTCGGCATAGAGGTAAAGTGCCCGCAGGACCTGATAGGCCAGGTGTCAAGCGTGCTGTCGAGCAAGAGGGGCAAGCTCCTGAACGTCGAACAGAAGGGGATCATTGCAATCATGCAGGGCGAAGTGCCTGCTTCTGAAACGTTCGACCTGTCAGAGAAGATGAGGGGAGCCACCGCGGGCAAGGCACTGTGGAACACTTACTTTAAGGCATGGCAGCCTGTTCCAAACTCGATATTCAGGACGCTGGTTGCTGACGTGAGGAAGAGGAAGGGCCTCAACCCAGACCCACCATCGCCGAACGAGTTCATAGACAGCGAGTAAAAAGAGAACGCCCCCCTCCCGCACGCTTTTGTGCCGTTTGTACGTTATGCTGCAGGTTGCGGTACGCTGCAAAATGTAGAGGATCAGGCGGCTGATGGAAAGCCGCGGCCCCTGTCTGGATTTGGAAGAGCCAAATACTTTTTTCCCAGACTTTGGACAAATGTTTGTCGGTTCGTAGAATCAATTGTCGTATCAAGTGACCAGTACCATGTAACAAAAAGCGAGTACAAAAATTCACTTCAGCTAGCTATACCGTGACGTTTAAATCAGATATTTTGGCGACTCCCGCGAATAAAAAATGGAGTGGAATGACGTCACTAACATAAGAAATGCAGCATCATTGCTGCGAGGTCTCTTATCGAGGACAAGAATTTTTGCGCCTATACTTCTGGCGCCGCTTCTGGCAGCTGCCGGCGCCACAGGAAGTATTCAGAATGTGTGGGCGGAAGAGGAGGTTCTGCTAGACGAAGATTCTGAAGAATGGGAGGCCGATTCAAGCGGGTACGAGTCTCCTGACGGCGTATGGGAGGTGGTTCACCCCGGGCATGGAGAAGCGGAAGTAGATGACGGCGAAATGCAGCTGCGCCCGGAGCTGGACGACAACGACCGCCATTCGACCCTGGTTACAGCGCGCGAAGTAGACTGGGAGGGCATACATGGCGAGATGGAGGTAAGGTTGGACGAGCAGTCAGACGACCCGGAGAACTGGGATTCGTTCTGGGCGATGCTTGCCTACGTAGACCAGACTACGCACATCTCTTTGCTGATAAAGACAGATGACGGCGGCTGGATGGTGAGCAAGCGGGATCACGACCATGAGGGCGAGGATCTGCATGAAGTGATAGCAAAAGGAGACGAGATACCTGAAGCGGAAGAAGGCCACTGGTACGAAGTCGAATGGTGGATAGAACCGACTGACGATGGAGAGAACCTGGACATCAAAGTCGTAGTTGACGGCGAAGAACTGGTCGACCAAGAAGACGACGCAAGCTGGGAAAGGGACGGCGACGAAGGCGAAGGGACGAGTGGGTACTTTGTAGAAGCCGACAAGACCTTCGGGGCTTACTCTGAAAAATCCTACACGTCGTGGAGGAACATCTCTGTAGAGAGCATCGGCTAATGCGCAAAACATCCGCGGAGTAAAAACTCCTCCTTTTTTCTTTTTTTAAAGCCTAGAGCAGCGAATAGGATATTGCTGGAAACACGTTGCCGTCACGGTCTTCGAGCATCACCACTATTGTGTAAACGCCCCTACTTTCATTGATCGAATTTAGCGAAAAGCCAATCTCTGCAGACTGCCGCCCTGAATTCCAGACATCTGCCACTATCACAGCAGCTGACGAATTGTTGCCAGGTGGCACCACGGTGGAGACAAGCTCGCCCAATCCATAGGACGATCCGTCTTTGTTCTGATCGTAGATTTCAGGAGGGGCTTTATGTCGTAATGCACG
>DATFDX010000035.1:0-3925 GCA_035251875.1 Nitrososphaera sp.
ATTCAGCGGCAGGCAGGAGGAGATCAAAGAGTTCCTCGACTGCATCGAAGCTGGCGTCGTCTATGTCAACAGGCAGGCGAGCGCGACCACCGGCGCCATGGTCGGGTGCCAACCGTTTGGCGGCTGGAAGGACTCTGGAACGACAGGAAGGGGGACAGGCGGGCCCCACTACCTGACGCAGTTCATGCGCGAGCAGAGCCAGACTATTGCTGAATGAGAGACCTTGCCAGTAGCAGCAGGTTGCGCTTGCGCTCTCTTATCCGGCGCACAGAATAAGGAAGCCACTGTCCGCCGTAAGGGATGTATTCGGCTACTGCGAACTTCTTTGCGACAAGGTCGTTTTTCAGCTCGTCGCGGATCCCCATCAGCATCTGGAACTCAAATTTTGAGTTTTTGTTCAGCCGGATGGCCTCTTCGATCATGTTCGAGTCGTGCGTGGCTATGGCGAAATAATTCCCGCTTTCAAAGAGCATCTTCATCAACTTTGTATAGTTGGCGTCGACTTCTTCCTTTGTGGAAAAGGCGTGTTCCTCCGGCTCGTGGTACGCGCCCTTGACCAGCCTCACCTTGCCGCCGTGCTCGGCAATGTGCAAAAGGTCGCTTGCGCTCCGGCGCAGGTACGACTGTATGGCGACGCCCGTCATATTGTAGCGTTCGTAAAGCTCGAGATAGATAGCTATCGTGTCCTCGGCGAACCTGACGGATTCCATGTCCATCCACACGAACTGGCCAAGCTTTTTGGCTTTGTCGGCAAGCTTGATGAAATTCAGCAAGCACGTCTGGTAGTCGATTGCAAGGCCCAGCTGCGTCGGCTTGGCCGACACACACCCGCACACATTTTTTGCGTGCATCAGATCCATCAGCGACAGGTATTCGCCTACCGTCTGGTCGACTGCCTTTGCATCGGTGGTGTCCTCGCCAAGAAAGTTCAAAATCGCGGTCATGCCGCGGCTGTTGGAGTCAAGCGCCGCCGCTATCGCCTCGCTGGTGCTATAGCCGGCGACCCACTTTTTCGCCACACGGAAGAGCAACCGCTCCATCAGTCCGGCGTCGTAGTTGTGCGAGTGGGCTGCTGCGATCTCCAACAAAGAAACGATCGTGTTTCTTTGATATAACCTTAGACGGTAAGGATGGCCTTCTTCAAGTCCTTTATCTTGTAGAACGCCTTGCACGAGTAGCAGCTCCACCCGTCGACTTCGCCCAGTCTTGTCACAACGATTCGCTGGAACAATTCGCAGCCACAGTCAGGACAGTGTAGCACGATCAACACCAGCGCCGGCTGGATTAAATATCAAGAGCTAGAATGTTCTGGGTCAAGCCTCTGCGCGGACATAAAATCTTTATTGAGTCTGCATTGAAAGGTCATGCATAATGATAGTCGACGTTCTAAAGCAGGCGTGCAGGCAGGTCCATGCCAAGACCCAAGGGCTTGCCGGGACTGCCCGGGCGAGCAGGCAGATGGGCAGGGGAGCAGGCGGCGACATGTCTCGCAGGATCGATCTAGTGGCAGAGAAGACGGCGATTGACATAATCAGGAAGCGGGGCATAGACGCCACGATAATCGGGGAGGAGTGCGGCAGGATCGAGGGCAGGCGCGGCTACATCATCATGGACGCCATAGACGGCACGACAAACGCTGTGCGCGGGATACCGTTCTACTGCTGCTCGCTCGCGTACGCCACCGACTTTCGGCTGAGCACCGTGACTGACGCCGCCATAATCGATCTTGCAAGGGGCGACCTCTACTACGCTTCGCGGGGCAAAGGGGCATTCCTCAACGGCAGGAGGATCTCGGCCAAGAAGGAGAGCCCGGCGGACCCGACCATCGGCATCAACGTGTCGGGTGTAAAGCCCGCAGTCGTCGAGCGCCTGGCGCCGATAATTGCAGAGGCCGACCACACCCGGCAGTTTGGCGCAAACGCGCTAGAGATGTGCTTTCTCGCACGAGGGCTTTTGGACGCGTACATTGACATCCGGGGCAAGATCCGGCCAACCGACATTGCAGCCGGCTACCTGATCGCAAAGGAAGCTGGGGCCAGGGTGTATTCGGACACCGGATCGGACCTCGAGTCGGACCTAGACGTCAAGACCCGACTCTCGTACGTCGTGGTGGCAAACGACAAGATGCGAGAGCGGCTGTCTACCCTGTTCTGATGTGCGTGCGCGCTTCAAGCATTTCCACAAATGAAGCGTGTGGGATAAAGGTAGAGGGTGAAAACAAGTGGATAACGCTGATACAGAATGCTAGCAAGCTACAGAACTAGCTAACAATCTTGTACGGCAATCCATCATCATGGCAGGGATCAGTTTCGGTAGGAAAATTACACGTGCGAAGCGAGATGCCATATGATAATACCAATCCACCCACAGCAATCAAAGTTATTAATCCCCACTTTTGAAGCCCTTGGCCTAAGCCAATATTGATGACCTATATGCCGCCTAGACTATTGAACATTTATCCAAACGCAACAACCGACTTTTAGCAGCCTAGCCATTAGCCCTGAAAAACCGAGGACTCGAGCCCAATAAATTACTTAATCTATACAGCCTTCATTATCATCTGCTGGTTCTTTCTCAGGGTCACTTCTGACACGCCGGCCGCGCTGGCAATCATGGCTTGGCTTTTTTGCTCTCCGCTGCTGGTGCAAGCAAGGTACAGCACTGACGCGGCAAGCCCCATGGGGTCCCTGCCTGCCGCAAGCCCGCTCTTGACCACGTCAAGTATCATGCTCATAGCTTTTCGCTTTGTGCGCTCGCTGATACTGGCCTTGCTGGCCACGCGGGAGACGCACTTTGCCGGGTCCAGCATCGGGACCTTCAGGTCAAGCTCGCGCAAGAGTATCCTGTATGCCCTCGCCAGATCCTTTTCCGGCGTGTTTGTAGCCCTAATGATGTCTTGGAGGGTGCCGGAAATCCCCATCTCCCGCTGCACGATGTAGATCGCCGCGCCCAACACAGCTCGCATCGTCCGGCCCCGCACGAGCCCGAGCTCGTGAGCTCTCCGGTAAATGTAGGCGCTCTTTTCCACCACCGCGTCCGGCAGCCCAAGTGTGCTTCGCAGCCTGTCGAGATCGATGAACGCGCGCCTCAGGCTCCGCTCGTCGTGCGCCTTTATCCTGAAATCCCACGTGCGGAGGCGGTCAAAGGTCGACCGCATGGCCGCGTTCAGGCCGCTGCCGGCGCTCCTGTCAGGCCTGCCGATGATCGTGGCGAGGCCCATTCCGGACCGGGCCAGCGAAGTCGGACTCGTCCTCAGCGCGCTGCCCGGCTCTCTGGCAAGGACGCTCCAGTCGCCGCTGCCTATGCGCTCGCGTATTACAAAGCCGCATTTCGTGCATATCAGCTCACCAGACTCGACGTCGGTGATCTTTTCGCCGTCGCCGCAGTTGGAGCATATGACCTTGGCCGGCTTCATCATGATTGCTTCGATCTGCTCTATGAGATTTAAGAGAACCAGGAAAATGCCTTAGAAGCTGATTAAGAAGCGGGTTTTCAGAAAAATGCAGGGTTTCGGCAATGCGCCGGGCTGTTAGCAGCTAATGCAGGGCAAAACCTTGCAGATAAACCAACATTGCAACAGCAAAGAGCGCCGGATCAGATTACTTATCTAAAACCCTCCACTACCATAATTGTGATAGCGAAGAATCCTTCGTTAGCCGAAGAAGGGCAAGTGCCCCCGAAAAAACAAAAGACTTTTGCGGAAAATGTCGGCTTTGCTTTTTTGGAATTCGCTGCAATGCTGGCAGCCGTAGAGACGGGCGTGGGAATAGGCGTGTATCTTGACAATGCGATGGCCAGCGCGTTTGCGGCGCACGTCCTCGCAGGCATTGTGATCGCATTGATGAATAAGATTGGGAAAAAGATAAAGAAGAAAAGCCCGTGAAAAATGCAAGCGCCCGGCCCGGGATTCGAACCCGGGTCGAAG
>DATFDX010000036.1:0-5050 GCA_035251875.1 Nitrososphaera sp.
GAGCTGAAAAAATACATGAAATCCTCTCTATCAGAGCTTTATCGCAAGGTGAGCGCGCAGATCAGAAAAGAGCTGCGCATGAAAGAGGCCGCCAGCAGGCTGAACCTGTACAAGTTCTACATTCCCCTAGTCGTAACCGCAATCTCTGAATCGATCAAGGTCGACTCGGGCAAGCTCGAGCAGGCATTCACAGAGCTTGCGGAAAAGCATGTAAAGATCGAGCAGCTCGCCAATGCGCCTGCCCCTGAAAAGGAAGACAAGATCACCAGCGAGCGCCTCGAGGAAGAGGTAGAAGAGGCAGTCGAGATAGACGGCGAAGTGATGAAACCAGATAAAGAGCAGATCGCGATCAACGCGGCGAGGAAAAAGGGCAAGCTGTCAAAGCCAAAGATCAAAAAGGAGAAGGCGCCTGAAACGCCGCAGAAGGATAAGCAGGTAACTCTGGATGCGGTGATTGAAGAAAAGCAAAAGGGGAGGAGAAAAGTGAATGCCGACAACTGACAAGCGCCACCAGGAAGTCATCAAAAAGATCAAGCTGATAATGAAGGACGTCAGCGCCGACCTCATGGTTCAAAAGACAATGCCTGTGCTGAACATCCCAAAAGTGGGCTCTGACAATACCGCGTGGGATGAAAAAAAGAGGATGCTCATGATCGGCGAAAAGATGGTCGGCATAAGTCCGGACAGCACCAAAAAGATCCCCACGTTTACCCAGTACCTTGTTATGGCAAACGCAGTCCGCAAGCTGCTGGACGAAGAGATGGAGAGCACGATAAGAGGCATGTATTACGCCACCCTGAGCACTGTGGGCGACGAAAAGAACAAGCAAAAGTTCTGGGCGGGCCAAGAAAATTCTGATGACGCCATCAAGGCAATCGAGCTCCTGACGGGCGTCCCAAGAGAAGAGTTCTCGGTCACTTCAAAGCCAAAGGGCATGATCTCTGGGCCAATCACGCTCAGAGTCGGGGGCGACATCATTGACTGCAACCTAGGCAGCAGGGCAACTTCGCAGCTGATACCGACCAACATACGCGACGTAGAGATAGTCGATGTCAAGGCGGCAAACTTTGTAATGGTCGTGGAAAAAGACACGGTGCTCAACAACATCCGCAAGTCCGGGTTTATCCAAAAGTACAAGGCGATCCTGATGACAGGATCGGGCGAGCCTGACAGGGCGACCAGAATGATGGTCAAGAAGCTCAACGAGGATTGGGACAAACCGGTGGTGATATTTGCAGACGCCGACCCGTGGGGCCTTGGCATTGCGCTACGCTACAAGATCGGCAGCGAGTCGCTGAGCTACGACAGCGAAAGGCTCGTCACGCCTGATGCCAAGATACTCGGCATGATGTTCTCTGACATTTATGATTACGAAATACCAGAGGTAGCGAGGCTTGCCGCGACGGACGAGGACATCAACAGGGCAACTGATATGAAGAAAAAGCCGTGGTTCCAGGACAAACAGTGGCAGAAGGAGCTCGACCTGTTCCTGAAGAAGAAGGAAAAGTGTGAGCTGGACGCGTTCTTCAAGCACGGCTTCAAATATCTGGCAGAGACCTACCTGCCGGAAAAGCTGCGCGAAGCAGGCGTAATCTAGGTCATTCAGCCAAGGTGTCTACCGGCTCGCCTGTCGGCAACGGGGCACTTTTGTCCACGCGGTACTTGAACACGTCAGGGTAGTCCATTCCCAGGATCACGTTTCTCCCAACGGCGATTATCTTTGATTTTGGAATGTCAAACCTCCAGTCGTAGTGACCCCACACGACTATCTTGTCGTCTGTTTCCTTCATCACGTGGCCGACGTGCTCTTCGTCCTGGGTCCTTACCCCCTTGTTAAAGAGCGACTTTGGATACTTGCCCTCGTAGGTCGCAAGGTCAACCGGCTCGGGCAGATCTACAAATGGAGCGCTTTTTGCTGGCAGAGCCTCTTTCCTGTCAACCTTGTATTTCCTCACAATTTCGTAGAAAGGCAGGTCTACTAGCACGTTGCCCGCGGCAAACCTGATCGCCGACGTAGGGATGTCGTACCTGTCGTCGCCCTCTCCGAATACCACTATTTTGTCGTCTGTCTCCCTCACCACGTGCCCGACATGCGGCGAATCAAGCGCTTTTACGCCCTTGTTGAAATACTTACCCGATACCATGACGCATAAAATTCGATGTCATTTTATTAAAATGGTCTATGCGCAATGTTAGCGTCAAATTTTCTATTCAATAGACCCACGCGGTGCACCTGCAGAAAGGGCAATGGCACATCTCTTGCAAAAAATTCTTTAACAAGCATCAAAACTCTATCTACGGTTGACTTTATCGCTCGATCTTGCAGGCAGCGCGATCAAGATCGATGTTCGCACGAGCAAGAGGGCGAGGAGGCTGCGGCTGGTCTCGGGCATCAACGGCGTGGAAGCGATCGTCCCTACAGGCTACCGCGCCGAAGAGCTAGAGAGTTTTATTTCTGCCAAGAGGGACTGGATAATCAAGACGTCCAAGTACTACGACAAGATGAAGGAGCGCTGCGGCGGGCTGGAGCCGGGCACCATCTATTTCCTTGGCAGCAAGTATCGCTTTCATATTGTAAAGGACAGGCAGGATTCGGTTGTTGTCTCTGACACAATGAAGGTGGTGACCTTCCACGTGGCCGACAGACGCAGCTACAAGCAAGAGATGCAGGAATGGTACGAAGAGCAGACCGGCAGGATAGTGGCAGAGCGCCTCCCGGCGCTTGCCTGCAGGCTGAACCTGAGATACAACAAGGTGTCGATAAAGAGCCAGAGGTCAAGATGGGCCAGCTGCTCGAAAAAGGGCAACCTGAACTTTAACCTGCTCCTGGCGGCAGCCCCGCCAGGAGTCATTGACTATGTCATAATCCACGAGCTCATGCATCTGGTGGAACTGGATCATTCGCCTCGGTTCTGGCAGCTTGTGAAAGAGGCAGACCCGGATTACAAAGATCACAAGGAATGGCTTGCCAGCTATGCGCCGGTGATAAAAATAGGATAGACGTACCTATTTCATAATTCTTGGCTGCCACAATCGCGCTGCAGCTATTCCGCCGGCCACGCCAGCCGCAAGAAGTACAGCGACAAGCGGAAATTCCGGCACTGCCGTCACGGCGAACGTGACCGAGTCGGTCAGGTCTTCTGCCGTGGCAGTCTCGCCTACGTCCCAGCCGGGCCGAATGTCAGTTATATTGACAGTAACAGGGCCGGTGTAGTTGCTTGTAAGCTCTATCCTCTGTATTCCGCTGCCGCCAAGCCCCGGCTGGTCTGCCTTTTTCCACAGCTCCCTGCCGTCGTCGGCATAAATGGCGATGTCATAGCTCTCAACGGGGAGCGTGCTCTCTATTATACCCGGGTCGTTAAAGCCGCTTGCGCCGGGAGTGCTCGCGCCAGTTGCGTTGGTCTCTGTCTGTGGGATATTTTCTGCTGTGGGCTCGGGAGCGCTTGCGTTAAGGAACACTATTTCTATCTCTGTTGCGCCCTGCGGGGTCAGCACATCCTGCGGCGACCTGAGCAGCACCCTGTAGATGCCTTTTTCTGACATCTGTTCAAGCAGGGGTTCCGCGTTGCCGGTCGCGTTCAGCTGGAGGCCATTCGTTGCGTTATCCGGCTCCTGCGCGAATGCTGGTAGGAACAAAACAATCAGTGCCAGAAGCGCAGCCAGCGCAAGGTGCCTTATCATGCCTATTATCGACCAAAATACGATATAAAGAGGGTCGATGATTGTTCAGAAAACGCGGTACAAAGTTTATAGAACTGTTGGCTCGGCATTTCTCATACCAGAATGGATGTCGAAGAGCGGCTTGCACTTGTGATGAGAGAGCCTACCGAGGAGGTCGTGACGGCAGACGAGCTCCGGGCGCTGCTTAAAGCAAAGGCGCATCCAAGGCACTACATCGGCCTGGAGATATCCGGCGTGCTCCACCTGGGCAGCCTCGTGCTGACGGGCTTCAAGATAAACGACTTTATCAAGGCCGGCATCCACACCACGGTCTTCCTCGCCGACTGGCACACCTACATCAACGACAAGCTGGCCGGCGACTGGGACAAAATAAAAAAGATCTCGCAATACTACGCCGAGGCGTTCAAGTTATTTTGCCCCGGCGTGAACATTGTCCTTGGAAGCGACCTTTACAAACAGAAAGACAACTACTGGGAGGACTTTGTGCGCTTCTCCAAGCACATGACGCTCGCAAGGACCATGCGGTCGCTCACCATAATGGGGAGGAGCGAGGCAGAGAAGAACCTCGACCTCTCGCAATTGCTGTACCCGCCGATGCAGTCGGTGGACATCAAGGCGCTCGACCTTGACATCGTGCACGCCGGCATGGACCAGCGCAAGATCCACATGCTGGTCAGGGAAATATTCCCAAAGCTGGGCTGGAAGGTGCCCGTGGTCGTTCATCATCACTTGCTGCCGGGCCTGTCAGAGCCGGTAAGCACGGGCCTTGACGAAAACGCGGCGGAGGACGCAAAGATATCGAGCAAGATGAGCAAGAGCAAGCCTTCAAGCGGCATACTGATACACGATGACGAAAAAGTGATCAGAGAAAAAATTTCCAAGGCGTTCTGCCCTGTTGGAGTCGCCGAGGGCAACCCGGTGCTGGAGCTGGTGCGCTACGTCGTCTTCCACCAGTTTGGCGAGTTTGCGATAGAGCGGCCGGCCAAGTACGGCGGCAGCACGACTTATTCGAGCTACCAGGAAGTGGAGCGCGATTTCGTGGCAAAAAAGGTTCACCCGATGGATCTGAAAAACGCAACGGCGACCTATGTCAACAAGATAATCGAGCCTGTCTATAAGCACTTCAAGGGAAGAGAGCCAGCTATCTGACCAGCTTTCTAGCAGCTTCGATAATCTTGGTTGCCTCGCTTGCAGACGTGTCCTTGTCCATCGTGATGTAGTAAAAGTAATCCTCGCCTGCGATCGTCAGTATCTTGACCTTCTCGTTCTCGGTGAACGTGTATTCGGTCCTGCCTATCGACCTTTCAAAATTCTTGCGGAGCTGGTTCCTAGTCGCCTCGATAAAGTATTCGTTCCTTGCTTCGTCCTG
>DATFDX010000037.1:0-4002 GCA_035251875.1 Nitrososphaera sp.
TCAGCCACGGCAGTTTCAGAAATGTCGGTATGCCAACAAATATCGGCTCGTCGTTGCCCTTGTACGAATCACCGTAAAATTCCATCCCCATTCGAGGTCGAGATAGGTAATTAGTAAGTATTTCTTAAGCATTGCTAAGTAATCTACGTTTTGGGATTTGTTCGGCCGCCGAACAAACTGCGCCACAAGCTAGGTAAAACGTAATCTACGTTTTTCTTCCTGCGGCAATGGCGGCGTATATGAACGGCAGTAATGTTGTCGCCTCGCCGTGGATGGTGGTCTGCCTAGCCTTTGTCGTGACTTTGCCCCACGATATGGCTTCTGCGACCAGCGCGCCGCTCAGGCTCCCGTCCCATTCCGGCGCCGTGGTGATGTATACGGCGTCGTCGAGCCGTCCCCTGAACTGGTTCCACCAGAGCGTGTGGTGCTTTGAAATGCCGCCGCCTATCATGAACGCGCCGGATTTTTTGGCTTCAAACACGATATCGGATAACCTGCTTTCGTCCTTCAAAATGTCTATTTTAAAATCCTTGTGCTGCTGGTAAAAGAACCACACTTGGCTCCCCACCGCGCCGTCTACTATGCCAGGCACAACGACCGGGATCTTGTTCTTGTGCGCCCAGTAGAGGAACGACGACTTGTCAAGCGTACTACCGATATAGTCGGTTATCTCGTACGTCGCCACGCTGCGCTTGCCCTCCTTGTACATGGCGTTTAAGCATTTCTGCACCTTCTCCTCGATCAGCGGGCCATAGTTGTCCATAGGGACAAGCACGTTGCCCAGCCTGTGGATGTTCTTGCCAAGCAACATCTCGTCGTCCATGCGAAAGTCGCCGGCGTAATACTTGTCGTAGCTCCTTGCGATGTCATGGTCCAGCGCGCCACACGTGGTAATGATGACGTCGCACATCCTGTTCTTTACCATGTCGCGTACGATGCCCCTCGCGCCAGTTGACATCAACGCCCCAACAAACGATAGGAACTTTGTGCAATTCTTATCGTCTATCATCCGGCGCAAAATGTCAACTCCGTCGGCAAGGTTCCGAGACTCAAAGCCGCCGGAATATGCCATGCTGGAAAATATCGAATTGACGTCATCCTGCTTGATATCGTAATCCTTCACCGCGCTGCGCAAAAGATCCTTGCCTTTTTTCACTCTGCCGGCCATGCTGAGGCATATTGGCGATACAGTATAAAATGTATCGCTGTCAGATGCGCAGAATGATGTCGATGATGAGGACGACCGTCCCGATCGCGACGGTCATTATCATGAAGGGAAAGCCTACGATGAACCATCTGTTGAAACTTATTCGATGACCATGCTTTTCGCTGAGGCCGGCGGCTATTATTCCTGCGCTCGACCCGATTAGCATGCCGTTGCCACCAAAGTCTGCGCCTAGCGCCAGCGCCCACCACAGCGGGCTTATGTGGAAATCGCCAAACATGGCCGCGATGTTTGGATTGGCGTTGAGGGTCTGGACAATCGGGACCATGGTGGCGGTGAACGGGATGTTGTCCACAAACGCGCTTGCGATTGCAGAAAGCCACACCACGACAACGAAGGTAAGCCAGGGGTCGCCGCCCGTCACTGCAAGGGCGGCGGTCGACAGCACGTCTATCATCCCTGCGTGCTCGGCAACCCCGACTATGATGAACAGGCCGGTGAAGAATATGAGGGTCGGCCAGTCTATCTCGTGAAAAACCTTTTCAGGGCTTGCCCTCGTTATGACAAGCAGGACAGCTGCTCCGCCAATCGCGATCATGGACGGCGCGATGTGGAGGGAGCCGTGCACGACAAACAGTGCAATGACCCCGAAAAGCACTCCAAGCGACTTTTTCAGCACCTTCTTGTCTTTCAGGTAGGCGTTTTCGTCTTCCTTCATCAGCTGCTCCAGATTCTGGACATGAGCCTTCAGGTCTTTTCTGAACAGGAATTTGAGCAGGAAGAGCGACGCGGCAAACGAAACTGCTACGGTCGGGCCCATGTGGATTATGAACGCGTTAAAGTCGATGTTGGCGGCAGAGCCTATGATTATGTTTGGCGGGTCGCCTATGAGGGTGGCGGCGCCGCCCACGTTTGACGCGAGCGCCTGCGCAAGGATAAACGGCACCGGCGAGAGCTTGAAAACCCTGAAAACGGCTATCGTGACTGGAACCATCAAAAGCACAGTCGTGACGTTGTCGATGAACATCGACACCACCGCCGTAAAGGTGCACAATATGAGCATCAGCTTCCAAAGGTTGCCCTTGCTCGCCTTGGTCGCCTTGATGCCGACCCACTGGAAGACGCCGGACTCGGCCAGGATAGCCACTATTATCATCATGCCGAGCAAGAGCCCGATGGTGTTGTAGTCTATGGCACCGACGACGAATTCAAAGCTCTCTTCCGCCTCTATGGTTCCAAAGGTGAGCGCGGCAGCGATTATGGCCACTGAACCAATGAGGGCGACAGAGCTCCTGTGCAGGAATTCAAGCGACAGCACGACATAGACGGAAGCAAGGATGAATGCCGAGACCAGAATCATCGGGTGGATGTTCTTTCCCAGCGCCGGCGGGACCGTAAATATCAGGACAGCAAGAGCTGCCATCAATACAAGGCCGATCGCGATCTTTTTCGGCGCGGCTTTTGGCTGCTCCGGAACTTCCAAAACCTACGTAATTATTAAATCCTCGTATAAATATAGTTCGGGCTCACTGCAGGTGCTTTGCAACTACGTTTCTGACATAGTCGGTGACTTGTAGGCCGTTCTGGTCTGCCTTTTCGTTGAGGCGCTCCCACATTTTCCTGTCTGACTTTTTGCGCGGGTCAAACACAAGGCGCACGGTCAAGAGCCCCTTTGGCGCTCCGCGCTTTACGCCGGACGCTACCATTTCTTCCTGCAGCCTGGACTGCGCGGCGGCTTCAACGAGTCTGCCGTGGATCTCAGGCCTTCTTGCGATCCTGATCGCTTCGTAGGAAGTGATCCTGCCGTTCTCTACCTGATCCTGCAGCGCCTGCGGCAGCGTCAATATGCTGAGCCATTCGCTGATGGTGCTCTTTGGCAGGCCGTACTTTGCCGACGCGCCGGTTATGCCGCCTTTTGTAGAGTCGACCAGCTTTCTTACCATGCGCGCCTTTTCAAGCGGTGACAGGTCCTTGCGGATTAAATTTTCAAAGAGCGACGCGGCCTCTGCTTCAGCCCCTTCAAGCTCGGTGATGACGGCCGGGACTTCCCTGACTCCCTTGGCGCTGAGCGCAAAAAACCTCCTGCGGCCGATGAGCAGCTTGTAGCGCCTGCTTTCGTCGTCAAAGCGAACAACCACAGGCTGGAGTAGATCAAACTTTGTCAGGTGTTCCTTCATCATCTGATCATTGCTGTCCTTGCCGAAATCCTGATCCTTGCGGACGTTCTCCTCTGCTACGTCGATCAGTTCCACGGGGATGTTCTTGACCTTCATCTCCAGCTAATTACTAATGATGATATTTATAAATATCTTTTTGGATGCCTAAAATTTTACTATTTACTGCCTTAAAAGTAAACTACGTATCATTTTTTCGTATTCTCATGCGTAGTTTACATTTTTTACCCCAAACCTTATATCATTTTTAGACGACTTTCAGAGGAATGAAAAATAATCTGAGTGAGGTGTCGCGGTCGGAGCATACCGCCGTCAAGACCGCCTTCCTCAGTTATTACATCTCGATGTACAACGCTGTGAACAAAGAGATCGGGTACGAAGACTCGCCGGTCACGGTTGACGAGATCTATGATTTCATCCAGGACTTGAAGCACGAAGACGGCAGGCAGGTCCCTGACATCCGGAAAGAGGACATCAGCTTTTGCTTCCACCTTCTGCAGGTTTCGGGCGTATGCAGGGCCTGAGTTCGACAGTCGAACTTTATGCATATTTATGAATTTGGCAATGCTTATATATTTACTATATATTTGAAAAGCCTATGGCGGGGATAGAGTATGGCATAGCCGTAATCGGCTTTCTGATACTTTCGCTCGGAGTCGGCAT
>DATFDX010000038.1:0-3961 GCA_035251875.1 Nitrososphaera sp.
AAGATGACATTAGTACGACTCTTGTTTTTGGCAATATTTCCTTTAACTGTCTCACAAGTTCAAAGCCTGACATGCCGGGCATCCTTATGTCAGATACCACGATGGTACAGGTCGTGCAGCCCTGCCTGACATGCTGGATTGCCGCTTCCGGGTCGCCAAATGCATGAACTTGGTAACCTTCGCTTTCCAAGAACTTTTTGGTCAGATTTAGCAAATCAGGTTCGTCATCTACAACCATGATGGTCGATTTGCCAGTCACGCGGTTTCTCCAAGTTGTTATAGCACTAATCACTATAAAACTCAGCTGGAAGGTAATGGTATAGAACATTTGCATGTTATCGCAGGCTATTGGCAAAACACATGACAATTGTCTAGCGCAGCAAGGCGCAAAAGCCAAAGCACCTTTAGGTTATCAAAACGCTGTGGCCCTGCACCTTTATCCTGTCCTCGCCAAACAGCTTCACGACTTCTGGGTAGAGCTTGTGCTCCTGCTCCAGTATCCTTGCAGACAGCGTTTCTTCGTCGTCGCCGTCCATCACCGGCACGGACTTTTGCAATATCACCGGCCCCGAGTCGACCCCTTCGTCAACGAAATGGACCGTGCAGCCGGTGACCTTTGCTCCGGCGTCAAGGGCCTGTTTTTGTGCGTGCAATCCGGGGAACGACGGCAAGAGCGCGGGGTGTATGTTGAGTATCCGCATCTTGTACTGCCTGACAAACTCGGGGCTTATTATCCTCATAAAGCCAGCAAGGCACACGAGCCCTGACTGTTGCGTGACTCCGTACTGTTGCAATGCTGCTACGACTTTTTGGTCATAGTCCCAGCCCTTTAGGCCGTCCGGCGGTATCACTTTTGTAGGCACGCCGTATTTGTCTGAAGCGATCTTTAATCCTGCGGCGTCGGGCTTGTTTGAAATCACGACTGACGGCTTGACGTTCTTTATCCTGCCGGACTTTACCGCGGCGAGTATTGCGTCCATGTTGCTCCCCCTGCCCGAGATCAAAATGCCGAGGTTGATCAAGCGCTCTAGCTTGATTCTAGCCCATTCTTAAACGTCGCTGGCGGCAACCGTTGTCGTCTTTCTTATCCTTGCAGAGTAGAGCATAAAGCCGAGCCACGAGGTGACCTGCAGGGCGGTGATGTACCCGTCTACCGTGCCCGAAGCGTAGGTTGCGGTGTAGAGCCCTTCCAGGATTATCTTGGCGGCCTGGTCCACAGAATAAGCCAGCCCGACTGCCAAGATGGCGTAGTGCCTCTTGGCCATCCAGGCCGCAACTATGGCGGCGCTTCCGGCAAGCCCAAAGACGCCGCCCATCGCGTTATAGGCAAAGCTGTCCGAGGGTCTTCCATAGCACACCATGTGGCCGCCCGTCACGTCGATCCACATCCGATAGTCAAAGCCGCTGGCGGTGCAGACATAGACGTGGCCGGTCTCGTGCAGCAGGCTCACCGGGATGCAGAGGGCAAAGTACAGCACCACTGACCACAGAATGACGGGGCGGCTGAACTTCAACAACCATTCAACATAGTCATGGTGCTTTTAGCCTTCGGGCTGTCTTGCTTTTGTTTCATCATGCCGTCGTTTTGATACCCTGCCGCCTTGCCGTTCCTATTCCCTTTGCCACGCCAAGCCCCAGGATCGCCAGCCCAACGACGACTCCCAGAATGGGACCCGGAAATGCAAAGTTCATGTTCGCCAGAGGGAGCATCATAAGGACGATGCCGCTTGCTGCCAGCAATCCTGCCACCACAAACGACCTCTGCTTCCAAGACACAACAACTGCCGCTGCCGTCAGTGTAATGGCACCCATGACGACCACTGACGCAAACCCTGCCGCCGCAGGCCCAGCCGGGCTGCCTAGCATGTTATTCCCTATTAGTCCCATCGATCTTTGCATCTGCGAGTCTGACGCCTGGGCGCCGTGCATCTGCGACATCGACGAGTGGCCGCCGGTTATTCCTTGAACCAGCGGCGCATATATCGACATGAACAGCTCGTGGCCGGGCTCCGCGTATGGCGACTGCAGTATCGCCGGGGCGCCCAGCGCATAAGTCAAGACCACGGCAAGTGTTGCCGCGGCAAGCCCTATTGAAAATACGTGTCTCAAATTTGTCATTTTGATATTCACTTATTTGTTCACTCTCTTAGATACTAAGAGATCAGGAAACTAATATATTTATGCGTTTCTTTTATAATTCATAGCCATGGAGAGGGAAGAACTCATTCACACTATTATCCAGAAGCGCAGAGAAATGTCAACTGAAACAATAATGTTCCACCAGGCCGTGGCAGACGAACTTGGCTTGCACATTACCGACCATAAATGCCTGGATCTTATCCGCAATTACGGAGCAATGCCAGCTGGCAGGCTTGCCGAGCTGACCGGCCTGACTACTGGTGCCGTAACAGGAACTATTGATCGATTGGAAAAAGCCGGATATGTAAGAAGGGCGAATGATCCGAACGACAGACGCCGGACCATTGTCGAGCCCGCCAGAAACAAGAAATTGGAAAGGAAAATTGAAGCGATCTTTATCCCACTCCATGAAAGAATGCATGAACTTTTGTCTTCGTATTCTGATAGTGAATTGGCTTTTCTGCTGGATGTATTGACCAAGACTTTGGATCAGTTGCACCAGGAATCGATAAAATTGAGAGGCTTGCAAAAATAAATCTCTACGAAGTGACTTCAACAGCATGCTGCTTTTTTAAACGAGTTCGACGTAAGGCCACACCTAGCTAAAGTTAAAATAGTTATGCGCAGCTAGGCATGACAGCTCGGGATGATGGGGAGGGTTATGCTTGGCCAGTCAGGGATAATGGTGCAGCAGGACGGCAACACGATAGCGCTCGACCCTTCTCATCCAGTTGACTGCGATTTCACTTTTGTTTCGCACGCGCACGTCGACCACCTGCACCGGCGCGGCAGGAAAAAGATCAAGACGCAGGTGCTCGCGTCAAAAGAAACGGCGCTCATTGCCCGCGCAAGGGGCTACGAAATCGCCGACGCGGCGCAGGAGCAGGACGGCTTCCAGCTCGTCGACACGGGCCACATACTTGGGTCGCGCGGCCTGCTGGTGGGCGATGACGTCTATTACACCGGCGACATCTCTATGAGAGAGAGGGCGTTCATGAAGGCGGCAAAGGTGCCCCACGCAAGGACGCTGATAATCGAGTCGACCTTTGGCCGGCCGGAATACGTCTTTCCGCCGCTCTCTGAAGTGACCCACAAAACGAACAAGATAATCTCTGAAATGTACGAGCTTGGCATCCCGGTCATCTTGATGGGCTACACGCTGGGAAAAGCGCAATTACTGACTAAACTGTTTGGCCACTGGGACCCGATAGTGCACGAGTCTGTCGCCAAGATAAACTCGGTGTATTCAGAGCTTGGGGTAAAGCTGGCAGGCGGGACTACGCACAAGGAGGCAGAAGAGCAGGGGCTGCTGTCAAAGAGCAAGCCCTGGGTCATGGTCGCGCCGCTGATGTCGGAGAGGAACGCGTTTGTAAGGGAGATGAAGGACAGGCACGGTGCAGTCACGATCGGCTTTAGCGGCTGGGCGATCGGCAGCCGCTACAGGTACATGATGGGGCTCGACTATGTCATGCCGCTGTCGGACCACTGCGACTACAAGGAGCTGGTGGCCGCGGTAAAGCAGTGCAGGCCGGACAAGGTCTACACGTTCCACGGCTTTGCAAAAGAGTTTGCAGAGTCGCTTTGCGAAATGGGCTTTGACGCCGAGCCGGTGGGCAACGGGCACGGCAAAAGAGCAGAAAAGACCATCTCGCTGGACTCGTTCCGGTGATCAATTCTTTTAAACCAGCTATAAAAGAACTATTTCCACTGGAAACGCGCGCGCGTGCCTACTTTTTCGCCTGATCTTTGAAGTATGGGATTACCTTGTTGCCGAACTGCTCGATGCTCCTAAAGTAGCCATCTCCCCAGAACCGGATGATAA
>DATFDX010000039.1:0-2163 GCA_035251875.1 Nitrososphaera sp.
GGCAGTTGCGCTTGCAGCTACTGTGGTGGCAGCAGTCGTCAGCAGCAGCGCGACTGCGCAGCAGCAGAATCAGGTTATCTACAGGATTCAGGAAACCAAGATGTCCAGCGCGGCCCCCGTGGCGCATACCGGCAACCTTCCTCATGCAGTTGTATTTGCGCTCCCGCTGAGGGACGACGGCAAGATATACACCGGGCGTGTCACTTTTACGGCAAGCAAGCCCATCGAAGTCGAGATACTGCACGTCTACAATCCTGATGTAGTCCCTGACGCAGAACACGGAGTGCCGCCTACTGCTGTCCTGAATGGCACGACGATAACCTACACGCACCTGGAAAGCATTGTAGAGAATAACTATGTCCTTGGAGACGTTCCAACTGCGTCCGGCACGCTTGAATTCGTCGGAAGCGGGCTTGTGTTCCACAAGAGGAGCTCAGAGCCGTTCACAGTCACGTACACGATCGACGCAACAGTAAGACCTCTCACCCAGTGACTTGCGTCACTGGCTTTTCATTTTATCTATATTCGTCGCCGCAGTCGCCTATCGTCTCAAACAGGTTGTTTGACTTTTTGCACACGTCTTCGATTCTGCCGTTATCGTCCTTGTCCAAGCTAAACTCAAACACGCGGGCATTGTCGTCCCGGTGGTTGGCTATTCCAAGCCGCACGCCGATTATTACGCCTGCCACAGCCGGCTTGTCAAGGATGTAGCGCGTCGCGACGTTTGCAATGCTAACGCCGTGCTTGTCCGCTATTGCCTTCAGTGTTGTCAGCAGCTCCTGGAACAGTTCCCAGCCGCCCCAAGCGTCTATCATGCGCTTGTACTTTTGCAGGCTCGCCGTGCCGAGATCGTACGGCTCTGGCTGGCCAAGGTAGCGCTCTGACATCAGGCCGCCGCAGATCGTGCCGTACGCAAGCAGGCTTGTTTTATTGTCGCGGCAAAACTGCGCCATCTTTACCTCCGGCCTCCGATCAACGATAGAGTACTGCACCTGGTTTGAAGTTATTTTCAAATTGGCGTCTTTCATTATTTGCATGCGCTCGGTGTCAAAATTGGTAAGGCCGACGTTTTTGATCTTGCCCTCGTCGCGAAGATCCGACAGGTACTTGAGAGCGTCGATGTAGTAGGGGTTGTTGTAGTCCCACCAGTGGAACTGCACCAGATCCAGCGAGCTGGCATTCATCCGCCTGAGCGACCTTTCGATGCTTGCCTGGGTGATCTGCCGAGTGATCTTTTGTGGCTCTGGCACCCACTTTGTAAGCGCCTGGACCTTTTGCCGCTCCTGCTCGGGCAGCCTGCGCCTGAAATCCCCGACAAAGTCCTCTGCCGGGCCGTAAATGTCCGCGAGGTCCCACGTCGTAAAGCCGGCGTGGTGATATTTTATCATCTCTTCCACCGCGGCCTGCGGGTTGATCCGGCCGTGGGCGCCTGCTACCTGCCACATGCCGTTTAGGACCCGGCATATCTTCAGGTCAGGCGCCAGCTGGTAGTGCTCCATGCCAGCTAGGCGGCGAGCTCCCATCATAAATATGCCGCTCTTGGTCGCTCTAGTCTAGGAAGCGATCCAGCATTTCCCTCGTTATGTTTGCGCCGGCAGTCGAAGTCTGGTTGGACTGGGACTGGTCTACAGGAGTGAGCACTGTGAGCTCGCCGAAGCCGCGGTTGCCAGCATGATCCTCCACGCTTACCCTCACGGTGCCTTCCCACGCGTGTGTATCATTTGTGATGGTTTCTTCACCCGAATCATCGACTTCGATGGTCATTCTGGTTATGGGCTCTGATGGAACGCCCAGCGCGTAGAACAGCGTCCCGTTCTCATCTGTCTGGGTAGTTGCGGCTAGTTCGCCATCTACCGTTATGGTCGCGTTGTTATCTGGATCCAGACCTTCAGCGTGCACCAGAGCGGATCCGCCTGGCCTCTGCGCAATTGGAGTGATCGTGACATTTACGCCAGAAGTTTCGTTGGATTCAGCCGACGTTGTTTCGTTGCCGGTGTCTGTAGCATTGGCCGTGATCGTGGCATTGTCCTCGGCAGTGACCGTCATGGTATCCGCAGCAGCAGTCTCGTTGCCTGCAGTAACGCTAGTCTCATTGTCTGCCGTGTCATTGCTTTGAGTACTCGTCTGGCCGTGCATGGCTCCCAGAGCGCCCTGCATAGTGGC
>DATFDX010000040.1:0-5351 GCA_035251875.1 Nitrososphaera sp.
AACGTCGGCTCTGTCGTGACCATGTGCACGCCTTCAGCCACCCTGAACTACGACGACCTCGCAAGGGTGCTCGTAAAGATGTCGAAAAAGTTCCCGAACAAGGCGATGCTTGCGTCGCTGATGGGCCTTGCGGAAGGACTGGAAAACAGGGCGATAATGTCCGAAGGCGGCGTGCCGTACTACCTCTATTCAGAGCCGGCGATAAGGACGCTCAAGGCGATGTACGATTTCAAAAAGTGGGTCGACACCGCTGCCACCAAGGCGCCGACTCTGCAATTTATAAAGGACAAGAACAAGGTCAAGTCGATATTTGACAATGTGCGCAAGCAGGGAAGGGCCAACCTCCTCGAGGAAGAGGGCTATGAAGTTCTCAGGGCCTACGGATTCCCGACTCCAAAGAGCATCCTCGGCGCGACAGAAGACGAATGCATCAAAGCAGCAAAAGAGATCGGCTATCCCGTCGTCATGAAGATAGCGTCGCCGGACATTATCCACAAGTCCGACGCCGGTGGAGTCAAGGTCGGTGTCAAAAATGACGACGAGCTGCGCGCCGCATTCAGGTCTATAATGGAAGGCGCGAAAAAGTACAAGGCCGACGCCAAGATAAAAGGCGTGCTCGTGCAGGAGATGGTGAAAGCGGCGAAGGAGACGATCCTCGGAGCGAGCCAGGACCCGACGTTTGGGCCGGTCATAATGTTCGGCCTCGGCGGCATCTATGTCGAAGTGCTAAAGGACGTGGTATTTCGCGTCGCGCCTATTGACGAGCGCGAGGCGGGCAGGATGGTCGAGTCGATCAAGACTATCAAGCTGTTGAAAGGCGTCAGAGGCGAAAAGCCTTCTGACCTGAAGGCGATCGCGGATTCGCTCCAGCGGCTATCCCAGCTGGTGGTCGACTTTCCAGAGATAAAGGAATTCGACATCAACCCGCTGCTCGTGCTCGAAGAGGGCAAGGGCGCGCGTGTGGTCGACGCCAGAATAATACTGAAATAATCAGAGCTTGCTTCCGCATTCTGCGCAGAACGCAGAGCCGGCCTCGTTGTGGTAGCCGCACGCGTGGCACCTGCCGCCAGAAGTCGTCTTTGCGTCCGCGCTCTTCAATAGCACAATGTCGCCTATTTTTGAGATGCCGTCCCACGACACCTGCCTGTCGCCTATCTTGATCGAGATTTTGGCGCTGCCGGCGTCCCTGCTCAGGCCGATCTGCTCCACCTTGCCTATCAGCATCGCCTCGCTGTCGTATGCGGACATGCCGACTAGCGACTGTATCGGGATAAAGCTATCGCCTGCTGTTGATGTCGGAGCGACTACAAGATCGGGGACGGATTGCTCGGCACGCGGCGCCTCCACCTGCGTCTGCTGCTGGGCCGGCGTGTCAAACTTGCGATACTGCGCAATGGTAGAGCTGCACGTCTTGCACTTGTACTCACCCTTTTCGATGAGCGTGACTCCCTCTCCGAGCTCCTCGTTCGGGTTCTCGTAGTGAATCGCCGGCGCGCCGTCGTACTCTTTTTCGCACTTGTTGCAGTGGTATTTCACGAACCTGTCCTCGTCCAGCCTGCCTATGCCGGCAAGGAACAGCTCCGGGCCGCCGAGGTTGCCCTTTTTCTGCTCCTCGTCAGTTATCCTTGCAACAGCGTAACCGCCGGAACCGCGCAGCTTTTTCTGCGCCATATCTTCAGTCATCATGATATGTCCACTAGTTCGGGTGTAAGTTATTTAAATCATGTCAAATTGGCGCGCCATGACCTGCTTTTCGCCGTTGATGTTCCGCACCACCTTGTCGACCACCCCGTAGATCGGACCCGCGCTGTCCATCTCTATTTTCACCACGTTGAGTTTTTCTAGAGTGACGGTTGCGTTCACCCTCGTGACCGTGCCATTTGCGCGGTAATCGAGCGCGCTTGTCAGCGCCAGCGTGTCGTTGCCAAGGATCAGGTCCGAGTCGTTTACCGCAGTCAGGTTGCCAAGCGAGTACGTCTGCCTGTCAAGGCCGTCCGCTCTCACCATCGCAAAGTTGGCGCCAAAGTCGATGACGGCAGTGCCGTTCATCGCCATGCTCCAGTTGCCTGACAGGATGTACAGCCGCATGTCTTTCGTAAAGTGGAATGACGCAAGCGTGCCGTTTATGTCAAGTACGTCGACGTTTTCCAGCAGCTGCTCAGAGCCGTCCGTTTCAGGCGCAGCAGTCGTGTCGTTGTTGTTATCGAAGATGAAAGGCGATATCACCGTTCCCACCGCGATGTCGTCTGGCACAGGCGCATCGTCTTTGGACTCTTCATCGTCGGGTTCTTGGTCTTCTGATTCGTCGTCATTTGCAGCTGGCTCTGTGTCATCCTCTTGCGGAGGGGGTTGCTCATCCGGCGGCTCGGGATCGGTTGCGTTATGCCATACCACCTTGTACGTGATCTGAACGATCTCCGGCCACGAACCCCACTCGACTGCACTTTGCTCATAGCCGTCTGGAACACCTGACGGCGCGTCAACGTGCAACGATATCGGGACGTCCTGATCCTGGCCTGTATTGTCGACGCAAACGCCACTGCCAAATCCATACGCAGTGATGCGATACCAGGTGGTGCCAGCCAGAGTGTTGTTCTGTGAACTCGCGTTTGCAGTATGCAGCGTGAATGCCACGTCATATCCTGTACCTATCTGGGCGTCAAATTCCAGTCCAGGATTTGTCGGGTCAAACGTCTGCGTCCCGTTGTCTATTGTCATCGACGTAATGTCTGCGTCGTACCTGTTTTCGCAGGTCGAGGGTGCGTCCCCGTGCGAAAACGCGTTGTTTGAGAGCAATGGCGGCAGGCACGACAGGAAAAGCGCCAGAAAAACCGCGATTTTGGCGATCCCGCGCATGCTGACAGAAATATGATATGAAACTATTTACTGGTTAGCGAGCCCGGATACTTTAGGAAAGGGAAATAAGAATTGCCAATAGGAATCCGATTCGACGATCATTGATTAATATACGCAGGCGCCGAAAAGCTGGGCTGTGAACGCCGTGGTGATGCTGCTGTACCGGAACCTTGTAGCCTCTGTGGACAAGGTGTTCCTCGTGTGGCAGGTCCTCTTTCCCATAGTATACATCTTTATCGCGGGCTACTCTTATTCCGCGCTCATTGGTGGGCAGGGCGTCCCGGTGGGGGCCGCGAGCATCGCCTACCCGGCGTACCTGGCGGCAGGCATGATCGGCTTTAACGTGATGAACAGCAGCACGATCTCTGGCAGCATAATATGGAACGACAAGCGAAACGGCATGTTCCAGCAGATACTGGTGATGCCGTTTGCGAGGATGGAGTACATCGCCGGCAACATCCTTACCATAATGCTCATGGGACTTGCAAGC
The DNA here is from genome assembly GCA_035251875.1 of Nitrososphaera sp. Taxonomy (GTDB): domain Archaea; phylum Thermoproteota; class Nitrososphaeria; order Nitrososphaerales; family Nitrososphaeraceae; genus Nitrososphaera. The sequence goes on from DATFDX010000040.1 coordinate 3,347, forward strand.
GCCGCCCTCATATTCGTGGCGGGCGCGCCGGTGCTTGCAGGGAGCGCAGAGCCGACGCTCTTTGGGTCCCTGTACGTGCTCTACGCCCTGATAACCGGCGCGATATTCTTTGGCTCAATCGCGATAATAATATCGACGCGACTGAAAAGCAGTGAGGGCTTTAACGTCATAGTAAACAGCGTGTTCCTGTTCTTTTCGTTCGTCAGCACCGCGTTCTACCCGACGCAGGGGGTGCCGGGGGCTCTGGGCGCCGCGTTCTACGCCAACCCGCTCACCTACATCGTCGACGTGACAAGGGCGGGCATCTTTAACCAGATCGACACTTTTGTCAACATCGAAATCGGGGTCATTGCCGCGTTTACAGCGGCGGCGTTCTTTCTCGCCACCCTCTCGATGATGAGGATGAGGATCTAGGCTTCCTTGCCGATTACCGTGAGGAATACTTCCTCGAGCGTCGGCGGGTTTACAGACACGCTTTCTATCTGGACCGAGTTTTTTGAAAGCGACTCTATTAATTTCACTAGCATCTCCTGCGCGTCTGCCGAGCTTATCCTTATCGTGCCTTCCGCCGGCGTTTCAATGAGCGAGCCGCCGGCTATGGGCCGGATGATGTGCATGACAGACTCGGCGGTCAGATCTTTTAGTTTTATTTCCACGGCCTTGACGCCGCCGTACCTGGCCTTCAGGCCGGCCGGCGTGTCTGTGGCTATTATTTTTCCCCTGTTGATTATGGCTATGTCATGGCACAGGTATTCAGCTTCTTCCATTATGTGCGTCGTGAAAAACACAGTCAGCCCGCCCTGCACGTGTTTCTTGACGTAATCCAAAAGGACGCGCCTTGCAGACGGGTCCAGGCCCACAGTCGGCTCGTCAAGGAACAGAAGGTCCATGTCGTGCATGAACTCCCTTGCGACCTGCACCCGCCTCCTCTGGCCTATCGACAGCTCGTCGTTTTTCATGCCCTTGAAAGAAGCGAGGTCGAACTTTTCTATCAGCTCCCGCGCCCTGTCGCGCCTCTTTTCTCCCGGCACGCCCCACATCAGGCCGTAAAGTTCGAGCGCCCGCTCGACTGTCAGGTTCGCCTCAAAGCTGGGCTCCTGCAGCACGACCCCTATCCGCTTCTTGATCTCCCGGTGGTGCTTTACGATGTCCTTGCCAAATATCCTGACCGCGCCAGAGGTCGGGTGGACAAGCGTTGTCAACACCCTTATCGCGGTCGTCTTGCCGGCGCCGTTTGGGCCGAGAAAGCCAAACACCTTCCCGTATTCCACGTCAAATGACACGCCGTCTACAGCGCGCACCGACCCATAGCTTTTCCTCAGGTCGGAGACGTGGACGCAGGGCTCCATAGGCAAGTTCAGCGTCGGGGTCTAATTTCTGCATTTATCCAAAGGCAGAGGCAGCCCGCGATACCACTTCTGAAAGCGCGGGGTGGATGTGCACTGTCCTGACGATGTCATGCACACCGGCCCCGAGCTTCATCGCCACCAGCACTTCGTGTATCAGCATCGACGCGTGGCTCCCGATGATGTGGCAGCCAAGTATCCTGCCTTCCTTTGACGCAAGCAACTTCACAAACCCATCCCTGTCCTCTATCGCCTCGCCCATAGCCGTCCTGATGTATGGGTAGACCGCCTTTGTGTACTGGATGCCGTTCTTTTTCAGCTCCTGCTCGGTGTAGCCGGCGCCGGCAACCTGCGGCGAGCTGAATATCGCGTGCGGCATTGCAGCATAGTCCACCGGGATTTTCTTGTCATGAGTGAGGTTGTAGTAGGCGTATTGCGCTTCGTGGTTGGCAGAATGCTTGAACAGGTAGCGCCCGACGGCGTCGCCCAGCGCAAACACCCCCTTGGCGCTTGTCTCCAGGTGATCGTCTACTGGGATAAAGCCGGCGCTGTCGGTCTTTACGCCGGCCTTTTCAAGGTCGAGCGTGTCAGAGTTTGGCACTCTGCCAGTAGCTATCAACAGCTGATCTGATTCGACTTCAATCTTCTTGCCTGAAGAA
>DATFDX010000041.1:0-13307 GCA_035251875.1 Nitrososphaera sp.
CGTGACTGCTGCAGGCTCACTCGTCGCCGCTACGTGAGGTTGCGGCTGGTGCGACGCAGGCTGGTACTGTGACGTCATTGCCTGAGGCGGCTGCGATCTCACTTCCATGATGTCGACTTTGGACTTGAGCTCTGCAATCACCCTGTCATAGTCGCGCAGCCTGCGAGTGTACTCGAGAACGACGGCCTCGACTACTGCTTCGTCGGCCCTGTAGCGGCTGTCCGCGAGCGCGCTCTTTGCTCTGGCGTAAACCATCACGCAGGCCATGCCTGCCAGGAACGCCAGCGCGCCGGATATCACAAGGTCGCTCGTCAGCAACGTGATTAGGAATGTCAGATCGACGATCATGTCACGGCATTACGTTGCCGCACCGTGATTTATGACTACAGAACAACATTATTTTACAACTTGGACATTCTTTTTACCAACTGATCAATCACGGATATCACGTCGTTCACGCTCAGCTTGCCGGCCACATCACTGCCTTCCGAAGCAAATATCACGCCCAGCTGCTCCGCGAGCCTTCCCAGAGCACTCAACGCCTCCGGCTGCAAGATCCCCGTCGATTGCAGAAGTATCATGCTGTACAAAACCGCGTTTATCTTGTCCCGGCACTGCTTGACCTGCCTGTAATAGGCCCCCGAGCTGATGTTCGGCGCCCGGCCGCCCCTCCGCAGCTTTTTAGAAATTATTGATAACTGGCGTGGAGTAAATAGAGAATTTGCAACAAGATACGCATAAAGATTGTTAGAATTGGATTTCGCGTCGGCCATATACGCTATACAAATCTGTATAGCGCCCGGGAATAAAAAGATTGGTAGCATCAAACTTTAAAATGACTAGCACTCTTCAAAAGGAGAAGTGGCACTAGGAAAGGTTGAGCAGTATTTACGAGATGAGATAAAAAAACATGGCACGATTTGCCTTCCGCTCATCGACTCTGAAAACTCTACGGACGCGGCAGCAATTGCCAAGAAGGTGGAGGAAAGAGGAGCGTCCGCGATCCTGGTGGGCGGCTCGTCCGCCATCGATCAGTTGGAATTAGCAAAGGTGGTGGCGGAATTGAAATCAAAGATCAAGGTGCCCGTGATATTGTTCCCGGGAAACGTCACGGGTGTATCACCAAAGGCCGACGCGATTTTGTTTAGCTCGTTGTTGAATTCAGAAAACCCGTATTTCATAACAGAAGCGCAGGCGCTCGGCGCAGTCGCGGTAAAGAAATACGGCATCGAGCCCCTGCCAACCGCCTACATCATCGTTGGCGAAGGGACCGCTGCGTGGTTCGTCGGCCGCGCCAGGGGCATCCCGTTCCACAAGCCCGGCCTTGCAGTGATGTATTCGCTTGCAGCTCAGTACATGGGCATGCGCTTTGTGTATTTAGAAGCCGGCTCGGGCGCGTCGCAGAACGTGTCGCCGGAAATGGTCGCGGCGGTCAGGAAGAACTATGAAGGCACGCTGATTGTCGGCGGCGGCATCAGGTCGCCGGAAACCGCCGGCCAGATAGCCAAGGCGGGAGCCGACATCATCGTAATCGGCACAATGATAGAAAAGGACGGCAACTGGCAGGAAAAGTTTTCGTCGATAGTCAAGGCCATCAGGTCGCGATAGTGCATGATGCTGGAAGAGGCCGAGGTCCGTCTCAAGGACGTGAAAATGCCGGCATATTACCGGCGCTACCAGCAGGACATATTGAAGAACGTCCACCAGAACTACCAGCACGCGCTCAAGGCAAGGAGGCGGGGAATCGACGTCGCGGACATTGTAGAGCCAAAGATAGCCTATGATCTTGCGGACAGAGTCGCTAAGATGCACGAAATCGACATCGCCGACAGGCTGCGCGCCCTGCTTGCAGTCACCACAAAGGAAAAGGCCGCGCTAAAAATATCGGAGGAGATTGCGGCCGGCGAATACGGCTCGGGCGACTTGAAGACCCGGCTCGACAACGCAGTGCGCGTGTCGCTTGCAGTGGTCACCGAAGGCGTGACTGTGGCGCCTTTGCAAGGAATATCCGACGTCACGATAAAGAGCAACGCCGACGGCTCGCAGTACTTGTCGGTGTCGTTCGCCGGGCCGATAAGGTCGGCCGGCGGGACCGAAGCCGCGCTCACCATGCTCATTGCAGACCATGCAAGGAAGGTGGTGGGGCTTGGCAAGTATATTGCAAATTCGTTTGACGACGAAACCGGCAGGTTCGTAGAAGAGCTTCGCATCTACGAGCGGGAAGTCATGGGCTTCCAGTTCAAGGTCCTTGACGAAGACGTCATAAAGTGCATTTCAAACGTCCCAGTAGAGCTGGACGGCGTGGACACGGATCCTGTCGAAGTGGTGGGGCACAAGGGCATGCGCCGGATAGCTACCGACAGGGTGCGCGGCGGCACCCTCAGGGTCATGAACGACGGGCTCATTGGCAGGAGCAGGAAGCTGTTAAAGCTAGTTGAGACGCTAAAGCTGGACGGCTGGGGGTGGCTCAAGGAGCTAAAGGGGGCGATCCAGACGGGCGAAGACGACGCGGCCCACCACAGGATGTCCGAGGTCATCACCGGCAGGCCCGTGCTTTCGATGGCCAAAAAGATAGGAGGCTTCCGCCTGCGCTACGGCCGCTGCTACAACACCGGCTTTGCCACCGTAGGGATACACCCGGCGGTGCCGGCGCTGCTCAACTATGCGATCGTGGCAGGCACCCAGATCAAGATGGACGTGCCGGGCAAGGCGTCCACGATAGCGCTCGTCGACACCCTGGAGGCGCCAATAGTCAGGCTCGACGACGGCAGGGTGATGCCGGTGCCGACGGTTGAGCAGGCCGAAAAGATCCGGACGCGGGTCGGCAAGATCCTGTACATGGGGGACATGCTGATAAGCTACGGCGACTTTCTCGAAAACAACGCGCAGCTGCCGCCTGCAAGCTATGTCGAGGAGATATGGGCGCAGCAGCTAAAATCAAAACTGCCAGCACTGCCCGTTGATTCTGGCAGGGAGAGGCTGATCCAGCTGGCCGAAAACCCGCTGATTGCGCCGACGGTGGAAGAAGCGTTTGACATCAGCAAACTAGGAATGCCGCTGCATCCGAAATACTCTTTCTACTGGGACGTTATCGGCCTTGACGAAGCGCTCTACCTGAAGGACAGGCTGGGCGACGGCGTGCCTAACGACGCCAAGCTGAAGGACATACTGGAGCGGCTCGGGGCCGCACATTCGATATCAAACGACAGGATCAGGCTCGACGACAGCGACCAGGCCCTCTCGTTGAGGCGGCTGCTATCCGGGCCGGTTGTCGAAGCCAAGGATACGATAGAGTTTGTGAGCAACTCGTCCGGCGTCAAGGTGATGCCAAGGTTCGCCTCCACGATCGCAGTCAGGGTGGGCAGGCCGGAAAAGGCAGCCGAGCGCAAGATGAAGCCGCCGGTTCACGTGCTGTTTCCCGTAGGCCCGAACGGGGGTGCAACCCGCGACATCCTGAAGGCCTGCAAGGACGACTCATTCTACACCGAAATGGCGAACCGCTACTGCGATAATTGTAAATCGCCGTCGATTGGCACGCACTGCCGCAGCTGCGGATCGTCGACCATGATCCGCAACCTCTGCATGGTATGCAGGGGAGAGGTCGAGGACGGTGAAAAGTGCGGCCGCTGCGGCAAGGATGGCAGGACACACTCGATTGTAAATTACCCGCTCAAGGCGGCGATGGAGCAGGCAAAGAAAAAGCTGGGCGTGGTGCCGGAAGAGCCGTTCAAGGGAGTCAAGTCGCTCATGAGCCGGCACAGATCAGCGGAGCCTCTGGAAAAGGGGATACTGCGCCAAAAACACGGCCTGCACGCGTTCAAGGACGGCACCGTCCGATTCGACGCCACCAACGAGCCGCTCACCCATTTCAAGCCGGCCTGGATATTGGCAAACATCGATAAGCTGAGAGAGATGGGCTACACCCGCGACTACCTCGGAAAAGAGCTCACGTCATCCGACCAGATAGTGGAGCTGATGATGCAAGACGTCATCATCCCGCGCGACTCTGCAAAGCACCTTCTAAACACGGCGAAATTCATCGACGAAGAGCTTGAAAAATTGTATGAAATAGAGCCGTTCTACAACGTGGATCTGTTAGATGACTTGATAGGCCACCTTGTTGTCGGCCTTGCGCCTCACACGTCGGTTGGCATCATGGGCAGGATAATCGGCTTTACCGACTCGCAGGTCTGCCTTGCGTCGCCGGTGTGGCACTCGGCCAAGCGCCGGGACTGCGACGGCGACGCCGATTCAGTGATGCTGCTGATGGACGCGTTCCTGAACTTTTCCTTTGACTTTTTGCCTGACAAGATAGGCGGGCTGATGGACGCGCCGCTGCTGATACAGCCGGTGGTGCTCCCGCACGAAGTGCAGAGGCAGGCGCACAACGTAGACATCGCAAGCTCGTACCCTGTCGAGTTCTACGAAGCGACCTGGAAGCAGGGAAAAGCCGCCGACTCGGCCGGCATGATCGAAACAATCAAGAACAGGATAGGCGAGGAACATCAATTTTTTGGCTATGGCTTTACCCACTTTACCGACGCGCTGGTCACAAAGGAGCAAAGGAGCGCGTACTCCACTCTCAACACGATGGAAGAGAAGCTGAAGATGCAGTTTGACACGGCGAAACTGATCAACGCGGTGGACGCAGACGAGGTCGCGGCGATGGTCCTGACGACGCACATACTGCCGGACATCATGGGCAACATGCGGTCGTACTCTTCGCAGACGTTCCGCTGCACGTCGTGCGGAGCAAAGTTCCGCAGGATGCCACTTCTGGGCAAGTGCACAGAGTGCCAGAACGAACTGATCCAGACGGTGACAAGGGGTGCGGTGGAAAAATACCTTGGCATCGCGACCGACATGTGCCAGCAGTACAAGATAAACGACTATCTGCGCAGCAGGGTAGAGTCGATAGCGATGGAATTGAAGTTGATATTCAAGGAAGAAAAAAAGATGCAGTCGAGTCTGACTGAATTTATGGGCTAGTGGCCGCTCACAAACGTCTTGTAGATCTTGACCGCGTCGTCCTCGTCCTTTGCACCCACTATTGTCGCTGCGCCACTTGAGAGGAAGCTGACAGACATCCTGCCCGAGTTGACGGCCGTTATCCCGAGGTTGCCGCGCGTCTTGACCTGGTAGCCCAGCGACTCGGCGTTCTTTACGATGCCGCCCAGGTTTATCGGCACAGGATCTGAAGGCGTGACCGTCCACGTGCGCTTGCCCCTGTCGCGCCCGCAGAGCTCTTCGATTATCAGCTCTTTTGCGACGACCGCGCTGTCCTTGCGGGCCCTGCCGCACGACGGACATTCTTCCTGCCTGAACATCTGGACCCTGTCAAACGAAAGCTCGTTCAGGTCGACGTAAAGTAATTTGTTGACCAGCGTCGGCTCTTTGCCAATGATTATCTTGATAGCCTCTGACACCTGTATGCCTGCCACAAGGTACAGTATCGACGGGTGCACGCCTTCCGTGCTGCACGCCGGCATCTCTTCCTCATTCAATTCCGGGAACATGCAGCGCAGGCACGCCGACTTGTTCGGCAGGATTGTGCAGACCGAGCCAGTCACTCCGATCGCGCCCGCGTAAATTAGTGGAATGTTGTGCTTTATGCACGCGTCGTTGAGAGCATAGCGCGCGTCGACGCTGTCCAGCGCATCTATTACAATATCAAAGCCCTTGACGATGCCTTCGGCCGTGTATTTCGTAACCGAAGTCGGCACCGGCTCTATCTCCACCGTCGGGTTGAGCTTGCGCAACCTTTCAGCGGCAGCTTCTACCTTGACGCGGCCGATGTCGTCGTCCGTGTAGAGGTGCTGCCTGTGCAGGTTGGTAACTTCAATCACGTCCCTGTCGACTATTCTGATCTTGCCAACGCCCATCGCTGCCAGCTGCGTGATGACAGGGTTGCCGATTCCGCCTGCGCCCACGACGCACACCTTGGCGCCTCTGATCCTTTCCATGCCCTCAAAGCCGATCTCCTCGAGCATCACCTGCCTCGAGTAGCGCTGGAGCTCCTCGCTTGTCAGCTCTGCTCCTCCGGCCACCGCCGGCAGGATATAGACAGAGTCGCCGTCCTTGAGCGCGGTGGTCAGCCCGCCGCTAAAGCGCATGTTCTTGCCGTTGACATAGATGTTGATAAGCGATCGGGGCTTGCCGTTGTGGTCAAAGACCCTGCGCTTAAAGTCGTCGCCCATCTGGTCAGAGATTTTCGTAAAGGCGTCCTGGAGATCGGAAGCTTCTAGCGGGACCTTTTTCTCTCCCTGCCCCTTGTTCAAAACTGAAGGAACTACAAATTCTACCTTGGCCAATTTTATCACCTTATCGTTGCCGCGATTGCCGCGGCATCCGGCTTGACGACATTCAATTTCGGCAGCAGACCTATAATCGCTTCTGTGGCTTTCAGGCCGTTGCCGGTGACGTAGCAGACGGTGAGCTCGTCCTTCTGTATCTTGCCCTCCTCCACCAGCTTTCTCATCGCCGCGACTGACACGCCGCCCGCCGGCTCTGTGAATATCCCCTCGGTTTGTGCAAGCAGCATGATGCCGTCGGCGATTTCGCCGTCGTTTACTTCCTCTGCAAGCCCGTTGTACTGCTTTAACCTCTTGAGAACGTAAAGGCCGTCGCCAGGATCCCCTATGGCCAGGCTCTTTGCTATGGTCTCCGGGTGCTCCACCGGGATCACTTCGTCGCTGTTGCGCTTCCACGCGTCGACTATGGGCGCGCACCCGTGCGGCTGCGCGGCTATTATCTTCATGTTCTTGGGGCTGTCGGTGAGCCCGAGCGCGTGTAGCTCCTCAAAGCCCTTGCATATCGCGTTTAGCATCGCTCCGCTGCCTACAGGGATTATCAGGCTGTCTGGTACCTTCCAGCCCAGCTGCTCGGCCACTTCGTACGCAAGCGTCTTTGAGCCTTCGACATAGTATGGCCTCATGTTGATGTTGACTATGCCAATGCCCTTCTTGTCGCCGATTATCGACGCGATCCTGTTTGCGTCGTCGTAAGTTCCTTCCACCGCGACAAACTCTGCGCCGTACGAAAGCGCCTGCGCGATCTTTACGTGCTCGATGTCAGAAGGCGCAAAGATGTAGCAAGGCAGGCCTGCCTTGGCCGCGTGGGCAGCAGTCGCGGCTGCCAGGTTGCCGGTGGACGCGCAGCCTACTGCTTTCAGCTTTGTTTCCTTTGCCCTTGACACGGCAACGCCGGCGGGCCTGTCCTTGAACGAAAAAGTGGGATTGACGGAATCATTCTTGATGAACAGGTTTTTCAGGCCGAGCTTTTCGCCCAGCTTGTCTGCAACCTGCAGCGGTGTGAGCCCGGCGTTCAGGCTGACGACATTATTTTTATCCGCGATCGGCAGGAGCTCGAAATAGCGCCAGTACGTCTTTTCCCTTGATTCAAAAGTGTGCCTGTTTATAGACAGCTCTTTGTAGGTGACGTCTAAAGGACCAAAACATTCTTCACAAACGTAGCGGAACTGTGGCTCGTACTCTTTGCCGCACTCCCGGCACTTTAGACATTTGATACTGCCCATGATCTACTCTCCAGAACCAGATATGTGATTAAAACATCGCTAAGCGACATTTTAGTATTACTAAACTTTTTCACGAATATATGTTGTGCCACTTAACTGCAAATTTCCTGCAATTTTTATAAAAATAGCCCGTGACATCACAGATTATCCATTATTGCAATGCTATTTTAGCACATTATGGAAGCATGACCTGTTTCCCGTGTGGCACGCCGGCTTGTCCGAGTCGACCATGTACAGGATTGCGTCAGAGTCGCAGTCGACCAGTATTTCGTGCACCGGCTGGACGTTGCCGGACTCTTCGCCCTTCATCCAGAGCTTGTTGCGCGACGTGCTCCAGAACCAGGCGTTGCCGGTCTTGGCCGTGTTGGTCAGCGCCTCCTTGTTGGCGTATGCAAGCATCAGGATGTCCTTGGTCTTCCTGTCCTGCACTACCACTGGCAATAGCCCGTTGCGCTTTTCAAAGTCGATGTCCTTGAGCGACTTGGCGTTCATGCAATATGGTATGGCGGCTGGGCGGAAATAAATCTATAGCATGTCCACTTCGTGGAGCGTGACTATGCCGTTGTCGGCGACCATCCTCTTGATCTGGGGGAGCAGCGGCTCAAGCTTTGACTTTTCGTCCACCACTTCTATGACAAGCGGGTAGTTCATCGAGATCCCTTCGATGTGCAGGGTGGACCTCCCGCGCCTGCCAAAGCCGTCCACCGCATTGACTACGGTAGCGCCCGATATGCCGGCGCCCATCATGAAATCGAGCAGCGCCCTGTACAGACGCTTGCCATGCAGCTCGTCGTTCTTTTTTATCCTTATAGTCAGCGTCCACATCTTTTTGGCCACCATGCTACGCGCCGCCTTTCATTAACAGCAGGCCCGCTATAGACCTGCCGCCGATGACTGCGCCCAGCGACAGGCCGACGTTTGCCAGTATGTTGATCGCGACGTTGCTAAATTGCCGGTTGTCTAACATGGTGGTTGTTTCAAGCGCAAACGACGACATAGTGGTCAGCGAGCCGCAGAACCCGACAGCCGCCAGGAGCGAATACTTTGTGTCAAGGTTCCAAAGCACAGAGAGAATCGAGAACACGCCCAGAATAAAACTGCCCACCACGTTGATGACGAGTATGTTGACTGGAAGCGTGCCGAAGATCAGCGGCGACTCGGCCAGCTTGTACCTCACGAATGCGCCGGCTACAGCCCCGATTGCAAGAAACGCGAATTCAATTCCTTTCATTTTGCCCACCATTTCTTCTACTGGTAGGCATTATCAGCGCCTTTGGAAAAGGGCGGTTCTGGCTTGCGCCAAGGCTAATGCCATAGCCTGATGATTTTTGCAGGCAGCTGGAAATAAAAAGCTAGCGCGGCCGCGTTGAGAATGTCGCCGATCATCCATTGCAGACAGAGTTATATCCCCCTTGCATCATGATGCTGACAGCGAGGTGGGGAAGCCAGGTTATCCCGGCGGGCTCATAACCCGCAGAGCGGTTTCCACTTTCTGCAAAATTGCAGGTGGCCGTAAGTTCAAATCAACCCCTCGCTATTCTTTTTACACACAAGAATCTGCTATATCTTTATAGCCATGCAGCCGAAAAACACGGCATGTTAAAATTCAAGTGTAGGGATGTCGGATTTGACTGCGGCTGGAGTGCAAAAGGCAAGACGGAAGACGAAATACTGGCCCAGTGCGCGGCACACGCGGCCAAAGATCACAACATGAAGCCGGAAGAGATAACAGAGGAATTGAAAGGCAAGATCAAGTCAAACATCCACAAGTCCTGGTTCTAGGCCAGCTGAAATTTCACTTTTTCAATCCCGTACCTCTGCAGCGGCTTTGTCAGGTGCCGGTGAGCCTTGGGCGTCGGGATGTACAGCCCCGCCTTGACGGCGCGCTCTTGCGGCACGAAAATCTTTTTTGCGCTTGCGTCCCTGTGCTTGCACCTGTCGCACTGGTAGCCCTTGTCCTTCCCCTCAGACTTCATGCGCTTGCCGCACATCTTGCACAGGGAGTTCAGCACGTCATAAACGGGTACAAGCTCTAGTATCGACAGGTATTCTATGTTCAGGATCTTGGGGTGTTTTGTCGTCCCCTTCCTTACCCCGACGCCGATTTCAATCAGGTCGCCGGCTTCGAGCTTTGCCGCAACGTTAGCAAGCCCGGTCGGCTCGTACACTGCCGCCGGCATTTCTGCGCCGGCCTGCTCTACCGTGAAAATAACGTGCCCGCCTTCCATCGCGTGCGGCCTGATGCTCACCCTGCATTTCAAATGGCCAGCGGTGTACGCCTTTGCCTGCGCAATCCTGATCTCGTTTTGCAGGTGCATGTTCGTCCCCTGGTTTGACCGGAAGATGGTCCATCCTTCCAGCTCTTCCTCCGGCTGCAACGCCTGCAGGACCGACCCGACGACTTCCGGGCTCTCGCCCCTCACGCCAAAGAACACCGGGTCCGGGCCGTGAGGCGCAATAAGCACCCGCTCGTGGTTCCTGTCATAGTTGTTGAAAGTGTTGGGGTACGTGTCCGCGCTGAACTTTATCACGCGCTCTTCATTCACGACGCGCGGCGTACCGCAGTTCTCCATCCTGCGGTAGGCGATAAGCTCGTACGTGTGGTCGCCGTCAAGCAGGCAGCCCATTGCCCCGAGCGAGCCTACAAGCCCCTGGCCGTTTCCAAAAGTGAAATACTGGATGCCGTTGGCCTTGGCCACCTTTTCGGCCATCTGCCTGCTCAGCACGTCGCACATTGCAAGCGCGCTGAATTTCTGCAATTCGGCCGGGACGCTGTCGCCTTGCAGGAACGCTACCCCCGGGTTTGCCCCGCTGCCGATGGCAGAGCCTTCCTCCACCGCCTGCCTGACTTGGTCGACAACTCTGCCTGCATCCGGCACCTGCAGCCGCAGGCAGACTGCCCCGTTGCCCCTTGTCTTCCACGGGATGTTGGGGTTGAGCCTGATCAACAGCGGGTAGTCGACAAGCTTTGCTCCCGCCTTTTTCAGCTGCTCCGCCACCCTGAACGCAAGGTGCGTCGTGCACCTGCCGGCGCGCGAGTCGGTGTCGTCGAATGCGACGTGGAACGTCTGCATGCGCGGCAATATGCGCAGTAGCTATATAGCCGGTTCTGGCCCGAACCAGAAAACTACGTACAAGAGTTGAGAAGGATTAATATTATGCAAATGTCGACTTTTTCCCAGTCTTATCTGCCCAGATAGACTGGCTGAAGGGAACAGGCGCTTTTTAGCGTTGTACAAAAAAAGCCACGACCAAATTAGCGGCCCACCGCCGCTAGTATCCCTATGTACAGGGCTAATGGTCCTGTTCTTCATCAGTCTTTAATTATATCGCTGTTATAAAATCGGCATAGGGTTTAAATAGTTTCAGCATGGATCGTTGGATAAGTGAATTAGATGCCAGTCGCAATACTTCCTGATATTAGCGAACAACACTGCATCGGCTGCGCTCTCTGCGTAGAGATTTGCACAAGCCTTGGCCCGGACGTACTGAGGGTCAAGCCAGTGGAAGGATGGAAGAGGGGCAAGGCATTCGTGTTCTATCCAGAAAGATGCATCTCCGACGGAGCATGCATTGGCGTTTGCCCAACAAAGGCAATATTCTGGATGAGGCCGATGGATTACACCCCAGGACAACCAATCCCACTGAAGAAGGCCGGTCTGTTCAAGAAGGGCTGGGAAGAAGGCTAAGTCCCTTCAACTACACTTTTCTTTTTTAATTTTTATTTTCCAATAAATTATTAATACTGCATCTGCCAGCTTTCTCCACATGGTGGACTGGGACGAGCAGATCAAGGCGCACATTTTCTGGGTCTGGAACGAGGGAGAAGGCTTCCTCCGGCAGGGCAAAGAAGGCATGATGGTCATAACGGACAGGCGCCTCGCGTTCATCATCAAGACGGAAATGACGGTCAGGATGCACGAAACCCATTCGATAAGGCAGCGAAAGCGCTTTGAAGAAAGAGAAAACGTATTCCGGCCGGCCGAAGGCTACAAGCTTGAGCACCTTGAAAAGGATCTTGACAAGAGCCCTGACAACCTGGAAATCCCGTTCAGCCAGATCCTGGACATCACGTCGGAGGAAAAAGGCTGGGGGACGCTCCTCAAGGTGAAGGTTAACCTTGGTGACACGTCCAAGATCCGCAAGTTCTCCGTAGTCAAGGGGTGGGTGAAATATCCTGCAAAAGAGCCTATGGGATTCCAGAAAATGGACTGGACCCCGCTAATAAATTTAGTAAAAACGGCTACACAAACGTAAATTTATATTCCAATAATTCGAACCGGAGCTCAGCCGTTTATGACTAAGACAAAGGCCTTTGTCCTGATAAACACGGACGCAGGACTGGAAAAGCTTGTGCACGAAGAGATCAGGTCGCTTGAAGGCGTCCAGGCGGTGTACGACTTGTACGGCGAGTACGACCTGATGGCGATCGTGGAGCAGGACACCGACAAGGACGTGGCCGAGGTCGTCTCGTGGGAGCTGCGCAAGATAAAGGGGATACGCAGCACCAACACGATGGTTGTCGCGAAGTAGTAATATTGGGCAGTTTTGTATGTGCGCGTAACATTGTCGAAAAAGCTGTTCGTCATCGGCGTCGGCCCCGGCTCGCCCGGATACCTGACCGACGTCGCCAAGCAAGCGATCCGCAAGTCGCGCTACGTCGTTGGCTACAGGTACACGTTGTCGACGATCGAAGGCGCCATCGACCGGAGCAAGCAGCAAATATTTGAAGTCACGATGAAGACGCAGGAAGGAGTCTACCAGGATGTCTACAAAAAGATGAAGGACGGCGAATACTGCACCGTCCCTTTCACCGGCGACGTTAATTTTTCAGAGTCAGAAGTGGTCGACAGGCTGCTGGAAATTTTTGGTGACGACAACGTCGAACTGATCCCAGGCATCAGCTCAATCCAGGTTGCGGCCGCAAAATCCCGCGTCCCCACGGACAAGGCTCTCATAATCACGTTCCACGTGACGGGCGACATCGAGCAGAAAAAGAAGGACTTGCTGCAGGCGGTAAGGCAGGGCAGGAGCGTGATACTGCTGCCAAGGCCGTGGCCGGCGGACCCGCCAAAGCACTTCATGCAGTCGGAAATCGCAAAGTTCCTGCGCGAAAACGGCGTCGACACGGCCAAGCTGAAGGCCTGGGTGTTTGAGCACCTGACCACCGAAAAGGAGACGACCTTCAGGGGCACGGTTGCAGACCTCGAAGGAAAAGAGTTCTCCGACCTCTCGGCGATGGTGATTGACCAGACGAAAAGGCAGACGTATCTCGAATTCTAGCCGGAAGTTTAAATATTTAATCGCGCTTCTCTTTTCCATGCCAATGGAAGAAAAGTCTGTTGGCATGCAGGACAGCAAGGGCCCTGTCAGGTATTGCGTTGAATGTGGCGCAAAGGTACCCAAGTCCCAGAAGGTCTGCCCTGCATGTGGAGAAAGCCAGTAACACTCCTCTCCTTTTTGTTGCAATCTTTTTAAAATACTACACGAGAATCTCATTATGAGCGAAGTAAAATATCCGGTCTCCCAGTCGTTCACGGTGCTCGACGGCCAGACATTTACCGCAGCAGCAACCTGATAGTGGCGCTTGTGGTGCTCCAGAGCCAGTTCGGCAAGGATCTCAGGCTTTATCGGTGGGTCAAGAGGAACGACCAGTGGAAGGTCGACCTCTGCAGGAAGGGGGGTCGGCAGGTGGAAGTGGAGCGAAATAGCCGCCAAGGCAAACGAGTTCATTGAAAAGTACGGCCTGAAGGGCTCGCAGGCGGCCGCGCCG
>DATFDX010000042.1:0-4863 GCA_035251875.1 Nitrososphaera sp.
AGCGGCAATTTCTCTAATTTATGCGCAGGATAGGCTAGATAGTGGCGGGAAGATTCAGTGAGCCCCAATCTCATAGCTGGCCTTTGGCAGGCATTTGTCACAGAATCTCTGAATTACTACTGCATCCTGGAGCTGAAACAATGCTTCCGTTGTCGCTATGGCCGAACACGTTATGCAAAATCCAGATGACTTTTTCGTGCTCGACAACGCCGGTCGTGTCTGAAATGGTTTTATCACTGTCTGGATAAGCTGATGTTCGCTATATAGCTTTCACCTAACCGGGATTTGGGTAAAATCTGGTGAGGCAAGCTTGCTGAAGAGTTGCGCAAACTTTATCAGTCATGACAGGCTATTCTAATAGTGGTTCTAGTTTTTATCTGCAAATATTGTAGGCATTCCAACAGTGCTCTCGAGTCCAGCGCGATTACCCGCATGGGAACGGTCCCTTGTTCCTTTTGCAAATATCCAAATCCTGCCCCATATTCGACTTGATTCGGCGGGTTCCTTAATCCGTGCATAACCACCGCTAAGCATCCATTGATTATCCAGTCCATGCGGCATAATAATCGCTTAAATATTCTCAAACACACTCTCTTCCAATGCGCCTTGCGTTTGTCGTGACGATAGCGGCAGGGATAATCGCAGTCGCCTTGGTCGCAATGTTCGTTTCGACTCTGCCGACAAAGGACTACGACCTGAGCGTGGACGCGCTCAAGGACGAGCAGTCGCTCTTTACTAACGCGCGCGTAGTTGTCAAGAACATCGGCAAGCTGCCGCTGACAGACGTGCTGGTGGACTATGGCAGCGAAAAAGAGCCGGTGATACCTGTTCTCCGGCCGGGCGAAACAATGAACTTCTCGCCCCCTGAAGATGCGCCGCTGGATCACGTCACGGTCACCGCCGAGCCCGGGATACACATAGTGCAGCCGTACCGCGCCCCGATAAAACTGCCCGGCATGATCGGCTCCTGACTGCGTTTAAATAATGTGAAAACCAGAATTTTAATAGAGATGGAGATAGACTCGCACTCGGACAGCGAAATAAAAAAATTCTATGACCTGAAGAACATCGCGGTGGTCGGCATGTCCAAGAACGAGGGCAAGGCCGCACACTATGTGCCGAAATACCTCATCGGCCTCGGCTACAACGTCATACCCGTCAACCCGACTGCGGGCGAAATCCAGGGGCTCAAGTCGTATCCCGCAGTCAGCAGCGTGCCTGAGAAAATAGACATCGTCGACATTTTCAGGCCGTCAGAAGACGTGCCAGCAGTAGTGCAGGACGCTCTGAAGAAGGATGGCATCAAGGTGATCTGGATGCAGGAAGACATCTACAGCGAGGAAGCCGAGCGGATGGCGAAGGAAAAGGGGATCGAAGTGGTCTACAACAGGTGCATGCTGGCAGAGCACAGGCGGCTGTTCGAAGACTAAAATTATGCGACATCCCCTTCAGTACCGAATGTCAAGCATCGACAGGGTTTTGGAGCGGGTCAAGTCGGTTCTGGAAGAGCTGGAAGGCAGGGAAAAGATTTCAACCAAGGTCGGAGTCGACAGGGACGCCGGCATCATCCGGATCTACGGCGAGGGCTCGGACTATATCCAGCGCGCATCTTCGGGTCTGGAAGAGATGCTCGAGCTTGCCTACACCACGGCGGAGCACCACCCCTACTGGGCGGTCCTGTACCACGCGGCCGAAATTTCAAAAGCAACCCTTGAAAAATGGGAGTCCGACCTGACGGCCGACCAGATAAGCGAAATGTCATGGCGCTGCGACGAGATCAAGATGGCCCTTGACAGGCTGGCGCGAAAATGAGGCCCTCTCAAGCAACGTATTGGCATCTGACTACATACAAGTCCTTTTAAAAAGGAAAAAGCGAAGTCGTAGTGCCGTGAGCTCTGCCGATCTTAAACAATGCCCCGTTTGCAGCAAGACCCTAGAGACAGCTGAGCACGATCATGCTGTTAAACAGCTCGAGAAGGGTGTTTATCAAAAATATCGCGACCAGCTGAAAAAGGCGAAACAGGATCATGCAAGAATGATTGCCAAGTTCAAGCAGGCACAGCACAGACAGATTCAGGCCATGGCAAAAAGGCAGCAGGGCGAGAAAAAGTCTCTGCAGAAAAAGATGGCAGAGCAAGCGAGAAAAAACAAGGAGAGCAGCAAGCGCGAGCTCGGTCAACTTAAAAAGAATTACCAGGCCCAGCTGGAGCAGTTGCGCGAGTTCTACGGCGCGCAGAACGCGGCGCTCCAGAACGAGTTGAAGACTTCCTATGTGGGCCAGCTGGAAGGGATGAAAAAGAACTACGAAGGCCTGGCGGCAGGCAACCAGAGGCAGCTTGAAACGCTTCAGAAATATTTGGAGGACAAGCTGGTAGGAGAACTGCGGGAAAAGGTCAGCCAGCTGGAACAGGACAAGCTGTCTACTGAATTGCGGCTTGCTGAATTGGTGCAGGACCTGGACAAGCGCAACTCTGAAGTCGTGTCGCTGAAGGAACAGCTGCGCCATTTTAACGATGGCATTCCTGAAATGCAGAAAGAAGCAGATCAGATCATGGGCGAAGCTTCAGAGCCGGCGAACAACCAGCAGCAGGAGCTCCTCAGAATCGTAAAGGAAGTCGCCCAGCAGCGAGAGCTTGGAGAGCTGGGGGAACTGGAAGAAGACCAGCCTGAAGAAGAGGAAAAGCACGGCTTCTGGGGATCAAAAGCGGGAAAAAAGTTCGGTTTGTTTTAAGACGACAAATCTGCCAGCTTAATTCATTGTTTTCAAACGTGCCAACACTTCAATTCATCGCCTGTCAACAATCCTGACTTGCTGCACTATATTGCCCTGCGCTTTTCGGTTGATCACAGAAATGAATTCGTCCAGACCGAAAGGTTTTGCAAGGACTTCGACTAATTTCTTGATCTCGTCTGCAGCGTGATCTAGAACCACGTTGCCATTAGCAGTAGCAATTATGATGGGCTGTCGGGGGCGCTGGGCCAGTATCTCGCCCGCCACTTCAAGCCTGTTCTTTATGGGCATACGAAAGTCTAAGATTGCCAGATCAAAAGGAAGGTGGTCGTTGCCTTGAACCTTGGATAGCTCTTCGTTGTATTTCTGGATGCATTCCTGGCCGTCTCGGGATATCGTGACTTCGTGCCCTTCATCCTCAAGCAGGAGCTTGCAAATGTCCGCGATGTCCTGCTCGTCGTCTGCCATCAATATCCTCACAGCGTTTCCACGTTTTCGCTTAACTGTTGCGAGGATTAAAGGGGCATGATGCAGTTGTAGTTATTTGTAGTACCGCCGGTGCCCCAGCCAAAAGCAGCAAGTCTTATCCGTCAGCAATTCCATAATGTCATATGCAAGTCTCGATCACCGTTTTAAAGCAAAAGAAATCTGCGTTTGGCGGGAACCCTGGGTTCTTTATCCACGCGTCGCTCCTTGGAGGGTTTGTGGGGCTTGTCGGGTACCTTGCGGCAGTGTGCCACCATGTCCACTGATAAGAGTATATAAATAATAACAGAGAGTGGAAAACCCATGATAAAGATCGGGCTAATTGGCAAGACGAACACCGGCAAGACAACATTCTTTAATTCAGCGACGCTCCTGTCAGCCGAGATATCCAATTACCCGTTTACCACAAAGCAGCCGGCCACGGGCAACGCACACGCGATCACGCTCTGCGTCCACAAGGAATTCAACCTGCAGGACCAGCCCAAGAACTCGCGCTGCATAGACGGCTGGCGCTTTATACCAGTCGAGCTTGTGGACTTGCCGGGTCTAATCAAGGGCGCGTGGGAGGGCAAGGGGCTCGGCAACCAGTTCCTGACTATAGCCGCGCAGTCCGACGCGCTGCTGCACATCGTCGACGCTTCTGGCAGCATAGACGCGTCAGGCAGGATAGCAGAGCCGGGCTCAGGCGACCCGGTGGCAGACGTGGCAGACATTGAAGAGGAGCTGGTCATGTGGTACCTAAAGCTCTTGGAGGGAAACCGGGACAAGATATCACACGCCATCAGCACCGGCACGGAAATAATTCCGGCGATAACCGAAGTGTTCCGCGGAATAGGTGTGCGGGAAGACCACGTAAAAGTCGCCCTTGCGCAGAACAACCTGACTGACATCTCATTTGACGACTTTGGGCCGCAGGAGAGCAAGGACTTTTGCTGGAGCCTGCGCGACATCTCAAAACCTACTCTGATAGTTGCCAACAAGGTGGACCTGCCCACAGCCGCTGAAAACTTTAACCGGCTGCGCGAAGAGTACAAGGACGTGATAGTGGTGCCGGCAAGCGCCGACGCGGAACTGACGCTGCGGCGCGCAGAAAGCAGAGGGGTAATCCGCTACCTGCCCGGCGACGAGCGCTTTGAAATAAGCGACCAGACAAAGCTCAACGACAAGCAAAAGTGGGCACTCAACTTCATCCGCAAGGACATTCTTGGAGAATACATGCGAACAGGCGTCCAGTTTGCGATAAACGTGGCAGTGTTCAAGCTGCTGAAAATGAATGCCGTCTACCCTGTGGCAGACGCACAAAAGTTCTCTGACAAGCATGGAAACGTGCTGCCTGATGTCTATTTGATGCGGTCGGGCTCGACAGTCGAGGACCTTGCGCGGGAGATCCACAGCGAGCTGGCAAAGGGCATGCTCTACGCGCTAGACGGCAGGGACGGCCTCAGGCTGCCGACCAATTACCAGCTAAAGGACCGCGACGTGCTGTCGATAGTCTCGGCAAGGACAAAGAAAAAGTGACCGTGATGGCGGACCTAATGCTCGAAATCGAAAAGATACTGCGAAAGGACCCTTCGCGTATGTACTCGAAGGAGGAGATCCTGAACCTGCTTGCGCCAAGCAAGAAGGACAGGGAGATCGAGCAACTG
>DATFDX010000043.1:0-3126 GCA_035251875.1 Nitrososphaera sp.
CCAGAGTAAATGACCTCCATGCCGGCGTCCCTGAACGCCCTGCATATTACGAGGGCCCCCCTGTCGTGTCCGTCAAGCCCGAGCTTGCTCACAAGGACGCGTAAGGGCCTTGCCTGCTGTTGCTGCGCCGACATTATACTTGGAGGTTGGCTGTTCCGCTTAAAATATTTATTCAATTCGGACCTGACTTGTCAAGCCCGTACCGAAGTCATAAATACAAAAGCCGCCATAATATTGCATGGCTTCGCCGTCTGAGGAAGTCGAGGAGATAAGGGAAAAGACCGTGAGGGAACAGGTTGAACTCTACAGGCAGCTGAAAGAGCAGCTGGTCCACGAGGTTGAGAAGTATCGCAGCCAGGGCAACGACAGGCTTGCCGAGATTATCTCAGAATCGCTCCGAGAATAGCCGCCAAGAATTCGTTAATATTGTACGCTCTACAACATTGAAATGTTGCTTCCCATAGTGAAGGGCCTGCTTGCTGGCGAGAGGCGCGCCGTTGCGAGGGCCATCTCCATTATCGACAACGACCAGCCAGAGTCCCGCGAGATAATAAGGCAGATCTTTGGCAGGACTGGAGGCACAAGGACAGTCGGGTTCACAGGGCCGGGCGGGGCTGGCAAGAGCTCTCTTATCGGCAGGCTGATACCCGAGTGCCAGGCGCTCGGGTACAAGGTGGCGGTCCTTGCAGTCGATCCTACAAGCCCGATAACCGGCGGAGCGATACTCGGCGACAGGGTCAGGATGCAGGGCAATTTGGACGACGAAAAGGTGTTCATGAGGAGCATGGCGTCGAGGGGCGCGGTGGGAGGCGTGTCAAAATCGCTGCGAAACGCGATTAGGGTTTTGGACGCGGCTGGCTACAACCTCGTGTTGGTCGAAAGCGTCGGCGCAGGACAATTGGAAGTCGAAATATCAAGGGTCGTCGACCTGACAGCAGTGGTGTTTACGCCGCATACTGGCGACAACGTGCAGGCTGTAAAGGCGGGCCTGACTGAAATTGGCGACATGTACATTGTCAACAAGTCCGACCTTGAAGGCGCGGTCGCGCTGTACAACACTATATTGGATCTGATAGGCGACACGGATCGCAAGCCTGAGGTGCTCAAGGCGTCTGCCAAGACGGGCAAGGGAATCCGCGAGCTAGCCAAGAGTATTGACAAGTTACTAAAGGAAAAAAGCATTAATTATAAAGAACGCGAGAGAAAGATGCTGGAGGACGAGTTGAGAGACATGGTTTTAAATATGGTCGTGAAAAAGGCTTCTGCAATGCTTGCGGGCAACAGGAAATATTCAGAGTTTGTAGAAAAGCTGGCGAAAAAAGAGATCGACCCGTACGCGGCGGCAGAAGAGCTGGCCGCCGGCCTCCTCAGGTGATCATGATGGCAAAAGCAAGCGATAATTTCAAGACCGATTCCAACATCCCGGTAAAGCGCGTTTACAACAAGAAGGATCTGGCAAAGTACGACGGCCGCCATGACGAAGAGCCCGGCAAGCACCCGTTCACCCGCGGCCTGTACCCCAACATGTACCGCGAGCGTGTGTGGACCATGCGCCAGTACAGCGGCTTTGGCAGCGCGGAGGAGACCAACAAGCGCTTCAAGTTTTTGCTGGACCACGGCCAGACCGGATTGTCGCTTGCATTCGATCTGCCGACCCAGACAGGCAGGGACTCTGACGACCCGCAGTCGGAAGGCGAGGTGGGCAGGACTGGTGTCGCGATCAGCTCGATAAAGGACATGATGACCTGCTTTAACGGAATACCGCTTGACAAGGTCAGCACGTCAATGACCATCAACTCCACCGCGTCGACTCTGCTGTCGCTCTACATCACTGTCGCAGAGTCGCAGGGCGTGTCGCCGGACCAATTGCGCGGGACCACACAGAACGACATTTTGAAGGAATACATTGCCCGCAACACCTACATCTACCCGCCCAAGCCGTCAATGCGGCTCATCGGCGACATGATCGAATACTGCTCGAAGAAGGTGCCGCAGTGGTACCCGATCAGCATTTCCGGCTACCACATGAGAGAAGCGGGCTGCAACGCCGTGCAGGAGCTTGCGTTCACGTTTGCAAACGCGATCGAATACATCGAGACCTGCACCGCAAGGGGCATGAAAGTTGACGACTTTGCGCCACGGCTTTCATTCTTTTTCTGCTGCACCATGGAGTTCTTTGAAGAGATCGCCAAGTTCAGGGCGGCCCGGCGCATCTATGCAAAGATAATGAAGGAGCGCTTCCGGGCAAAGGACCCCAAGTCGATGCACCTGCGCTTCCACGTCCAGACGTCTGGCGAGTCGCTTACCGCTCAGCAGGTGGACAACAACATTGTCAGGGTAACGACTGAAGCGCTGGCCGCGGTGCTTGGAGGGTGCCAGTCGCTGCACACAAATTCGAGGGACGAAGCGCTTGCGCTCCCGACAGAAGAGTCGGTCAAGATCGCGCTCCGCACCCAGCAGATGATAGCAAGCGAGACTGGAGTGGTCAAGGCAGTCGACCCGATGGCCGGCTCGTATTACGTCGAATACCTGACTGGCAGGATAGAGGACGAGGTGAACAAGTACCTCAAAAAGATAGACAGGATGGGCGGCGCGCTGGTCGCGGTGGAGAAGGGGTTCTTCCAGGAAGAGATCAGGAACAACGCCTACCAGCTAAAGAAAGAGATCGACGAAAACAAGCGCGTCATTGTGGGCGTCAACAAGTACCAGGACGCGCAGAACGTAGAGCCCAAGCTCAACAGGATAGACCAGGAGATAGAGAACAGGCAGGTTGCAAGGCTCAAGGAGCTGAAGAGCAGCCGCGACAAGTCCAAGGTCGATCAGGCACTATCGCAGCTGCAAAAGGCGGCCGAAAAGGACGAGAACCTGATGCCGCACATCATCAACGCGGTAAAGAGCTACGGCACGCTTGGCGAGATAAGCGGGACGCTCAGGACGGTCTTTGGCAGGTACGAGCCCAAGATATCATTCTAAGATATCTTAAATAAACCAAAACCATCAAAATATGATGTAAATGAGAGTCGACCACATCGCCATAGCTGTGAAGAACGTCGAAGAGGCGCTCAAGAACTACCAAAAGATACTGAACGTCGACCATCTGGAGATAGAGGAAGTACCAACCGAAAA
>DATFDX010000044.1:0-4360 GCA_035251875.1 Nitrososphaera sp.
GAAGAAAAAGTGAAAGAATAGCAAGGGCGATAATGCTTTGAGCCCTTGCCATACATAGATATTATACTATATATTGCAATTTGATGTATTATCTATAATTGTCCAAAAATAAACCAAGCTTCTTTCAAACTACCGCATCTATTTCCAAAAGTTATTTATTCTAGAAGGGCCTTTATTGTCTCGTGTACGCGAAATTATGCAACATTGAAATTTTGGCAAGCTACATCAAGGAAGTTTCTGTGGGCGACATGCTGACGGTGCAGGCGCTCATCACAAATCCGCTTGACTGGCAGCACTTTTACGAAAAGCTATCATCGCTAAAGCAGGGCGAAAAGACCGACTTTACCGTAGTGACGCAGGAAGGCGACAGGCTGGTCGGAACCGGCGATATCCTAGCAGTGGACAAGTGGAGCAACGGCGGCCAGTACGGCTTCAAGATCAAGATAGACGTCAAGAAGCAAAAATCGCTGACCGACAGGAGGATAAGGGGGCCAGGCAAGGTCAAAGTGCCAGCTGCAAAGCCTGCTCCGCCAGTTGCAGAAGCTCCGCAGATAGCATCTGTGGCAGCGACCATCATAACGCCGCAGGACATCGCCGCATTTCGCGAAATGCTGAAAGGATCTGTCACGATGGACATGGCCTAGACCTTACACTTAATAATGTTCAGAGCCTGCCTTATTCCCGCGCTTGGCAATCAAGGTCTTCGCGGTGGACATTGACGGGACCCTTACTGAAAACGGAGGAGGGACAATTCATCTTGCGGCGCTGGCAAAACTGCGCTACCTTGAGAAGCTGGGCTATAATGTAATTTATGTCACCGGCCGGTCGTCAGTCGAAGCATACGTCCTTGCAGTCTTTGGGGGCACCACTCGAATCGCGGTGGGCGAAAACGGGGGCGCGATAACCATCGCGCCACAGGAGCACAAACTGCTGGCAAGCAGGGAGAAATGCATGCAGGGCTATGAAGTATTGAAAAAGAGCCTCGACGGCGTGCAGACAAAGCCGGTATTTCCAAGGATGACCGAAGTCGTGCTGCTGCGCACGTTTGACCTGAAGGAAGGCCAGAAAATTTTAGACGAGCACGGCCTGCCATTGTATCTGTCAGACAGCAAGTACGCTTTTCACATCAACGAAAAAGGGGTCGACAAGGCGTACGGGCTCAGAGAAGCGCTCAAGATGCTCAAGGCAGACCCTGAAGAGACAGTGGCGATCGGCGACAGTGAAACCGACATGCCGATGTACGACATTTGCGGCTGCAGCATCGCGCTCGGCCACGCCGATGAAAATGTCAAGAAAAAGGCGGATTATGTGGTTGCCGGGCGGGAGGGGGCCGGCCTTGCCGAGGCTGTCGACTATGTCGCGTTCAACTACCTTGGAGTGAAGGCGTAATGACGTTCAGGCTGTTCAAAGACGAAGTGCGCCGGCTGGTCGGGCAGGCCCTCCGCGGTTTGGAGTACCCTGCTATAGAGTTTGACGTGACTGAGCCTCCGCAAAAGGAATTCGGCGACCTCTCGTGCAACGTGGGGTTCCTGCTGGCCAAGCACGCTAGAAAACCACCGGCCAAGGTAGCGGCCGAACTCGCCAACATTCTAAAATCGCGCATCAAGGATACTTACATCCTGTCGGCAGAGCCGGCCGGCGGCCACGTAAACTTCAAGGCAGACTATTCGCGCCTGTCGCCGGCGACGCTTGCGCAGGTGCTCAAGAGCCCGGCGAATTACGGATACCCAGATTCGGGGCAGGGCCGGCACATCGTCATCGAGCATACCAGCGTCAACCCGAACAAGGCGCTCCACGTGGGTCACATGCGCAACGTGATAATCGGCGACACGCTCTACCGGATAATGAAGGCAACAAACCACCGAACGACGGTACTCAACTATGTCGACGACTCGGGCCTGCAGGTTGCAGACATTGTTGTCGGATTCAGGTTCGCCGGCTTTCCTGTCGAGCCGCCAAAGGGCAAAAAGTTTGACCACTACTGCGGCGACGAGGTGTACGTAAAGATAACAGAGATGTACGAAAAGGATCCGCAGCTGGCAGAAAAGCGCAAGCTGGTGCTCAAGGAGATAGAGGAAGGCAAGTCAGAGCTCGCCCGCTTTGCTGCCGAAATCACGCTGCGTGTTTTGAACGAGCAGCTGAATACATGCTGGCGCATGAGGGCGCGCTATGATCTTTTGAATTTTGAGTCGCACATCGTTGTGTCAAAGCTATGGAGCAAGGCGTTTGAGCTGTTAAAGAAAGAAAAGATCACGCATTTTGAAGAAGAGGGTAAGAACAAGGGATGCTGGGTCATAGAGGCAAAAGATGAAGAAGACAAGGTGCTCGTAAGGAGCGACGGCACTGCGACATACATTGCAAAAGACATACCCTATGCCGCCTGGAAACTTGGGCTAGTAGAAGATCCATTTTCCTACCGCGAATTCATACAACAGCGAGACGGCTCAATGCTCTATGCCACAACGCTTGGAGACAAACCTGCTAGCAAGAAATTCAATGGGGGCGAGCGGGTGATAACGATAATCGACTCGCGGCAGGGCCGCCTGCAGAGAATAGTGTCTCAGGTGCTCTCAAAGATCGGGGCAGGAGGCCGGGAATACTTCCACCTCGGCTACGAGGCGGTGACCTTGAGCTCCGACACTGCCAATGCGTTTGGAATCGACATTGGAGATCGGCAGTTCATGCACATGTCTGGCAGAAAGGGCATCTATGTCAACGCCGACTATGTGCTTGACACTCTGCACTCCAAGGCGTACGAAGAAGTAAAGACAAGAAATCCCGACTTTACAGAGCAGCAGCTGAACGCGACGGCAGAAGAGATCGCGATATCGGCCATACGCTACAACATGATTAAGCAAGACCTTGACAAGATAATCACGTTTGACGTCAAAGAGTCGCTGAGCCTTGAAGGCGACACCGGCCCGTACCTGCAGTATGCGTATGCGCGCTCGCAGCGCATACTGGAAAAGTCGGGCCAGGATGTTGCAGGGAGCAGCTTTGCTTTTGAAAGGCTGACCCACGAATCGGAAATATCACTGATAAGGGAGATAGCCAAGCTCGACCTCGTGGTCGAGGATGCCGCAAAGTCGCTCTCTCCAAAGTCACTTGCACGATATTCCTACAGCCTCGCGACGGCGTTCAACTTTTTTTATGAAAAGGTGCCGGTGCTGAAGGAGCGGGTCGCCGATGTCAGGATGGCTCGCCTCGCCCTCGTCAAGGCATTTGGCATAGCGTTGAAAAACGCGCTGGACGTGCTGGGCATAACCGCGCTTGAGCGCATGTAGTCAGTGGCGGCGCAGCGCCGACTCTTTCACGATCTTGCTGTTTTCGCCGTAGTACTGCGGCTTTGTGCGCAGGCTCTTGTTGCAGCACGGGCAAATGTACTCCTTCAGGCCCATGAATATGGCCCTGTCGCAGGTGATGCACACCTTCATCCCTGTAGAATAGTCGATCTTTTTCACCGGGATATAGTTTGGATGAGTTTTGCAAAAACCCCTGCAAGACATCTGGAACAAACTTATGCACGTGATAGTTAATTGTTATGTAAGTAGAAACTATAACGTACCTTCCCTTTTAGATTGATTTTTATCACCACTCGCTTGCTATCCGCATATCTTGGCAAAGATCGAGGAAGGCTCGTACGTGCTACTGTTCCACACGCCGCGCAAGAAATGGCTCACCAAGGTGACGCAGGACAAGAAACTGCACACCCACCTCGGCATAATCGACATATCTGCCGCAATAGGCATGGAATACGGATCTGCGGTTAGGACAACTGAGGGCAAGCTCATCTTTCTCATCGATCCCACGATCCACGACTTTATCATGAAGTCGGAGCGCAGGACACAGATAGTGTACCCAAAGGACCTCGGGTACATCGCCGCCCGCACCGGCCTCAAGAACGGCTCCAAGGTGCTCGAGGTTGGCACCGGCAGCGCGGCGCTTGCGACGTTCATGGCAAGCATTGTAAAGCCAGAGGGCCACATTTACAGTTTTGACGTCAACCCGGAATTCATGGAGATAGCTAGGCGCAACTTGGAGAAGGCCGGCATGTCGCAGTATGTTACGCTGCACCAGCATGACCCGCACCAGGGAGTCGACGTCAGAGACGCCGATGTTGCCATAGTCGACCTTGGTGACCCGTGGACCGTCCTGGATCAGGTGCACGACGCGCTGAAAGGCAGCGGGGCGTTTGTGGCCATCTGCCCGACTATGAACCAGATCGAAAAGACGGCGACAGAGTTGAAAAAGAGCGGCTATGCCGACATTGACTGCGTGGAGCTGTTGATCCGGAACATGGAGGCGAGGGAGGGCATGACCCGGCCGTCTATGAGGATGATAGGGCACACGACATACCTTG
>DATFDX010000045.1:0-7800 GCA_035251875.1 Nitrososphaera sp.
CCTACCTCAAAATACTTCCAATATTTAAAGTGGTTAGTATGTGGTATTTCATGACACAGTGGCTATATCTAGAGTATACTTCTATAACTGACCCAGACACGGATATCGTGTCTATTATTGCCATATTAGGGCACATATGAAATCTGCAATACAACCCAATTCAATAGTAGGCAGGTTTCACAGAAGAATCTGAAATGAAGCTAAATCTGTTATTTCTGACCATGATTCTATCGTCTACTCTTTTCAATATTACTGATTCTGCTGCCACGAAAAATGATAACATATCAAGCAAAGAGGCAGAATCTGCTCCCACACTTCCGTATTCATGCCAGTGTGTTGCTTTTAGACTAGATGATGTTCAGGATTATTTTCTAGTTCAGGCGCAGATGGAAATTATTAAAACATTTGAAAAAAAGAATGCTAGTCTCACCATTGGGATAATCGGTAATCTCATCGGTAACGATACTGTACTTGTTAATTTTCTAAGGGAAAAGATAGCAGAGGGTAGTAATAATGAAAACGATAGTAACAGCTTTGTGTTAGAGGTTGCAAATCATGGATGGAAGCACGAGGATTTTACTCTACTGAATGAGGAGGAGCAGTCACTCCTGATGCAAAAGACAAATGAGAAGATATTTGACATCCTGGATGTAAAGCCTAACGTATTCATTCCTCCATTTAATAGATTGAATAATGACACAATAACTGCGTTGAGCCAAAATCAAATGAGCTACATTAGTGCAAATACTACGTTCTATCCACCGTCATCTCTAATCAACGATTCACAGAACAGGTCGGCTGACGATAACAACGGCATGACAGGCACTTCGCCCAGTTCTGAGTTGATCTTTCACTTTCCTTCACTAGCCACTACCGGAGACATAAACGCTGATTATACGGAATGGTTTGGAAATCCACATAATATTGTTTTTGCTGATATGAATGAAAGCATGAATAGACTTGGATATGCGGTAGTGACAATGCACCCACAAGAACACTCAATAAGAAATGGTTTCGAGTACGACGGTGGATTTGATTCTAGGCAGATTCAGGAATTAGAATTATTGATAGACGATATTAGAGCGGCTGGGTTCAGAATAGTTACCATATCACAAATAAATCAGGGCAATGGCACATCAATTCCAGAATTTTCCAGTTATTCAATCCACACAATTCTAGCTGTATCTATTTTAATGATTATTTGGCTTTCAACCAGAGGTACTAAAGGCATACAGAAATTCCGATAGGCGTTCCTATATTGTTTCGGTAGGTGGTTACAAGGCAACACGGCTAGGAACGAGGCTATTCTTCGATGATATCCCTACCATCGCCTACAAAATATAAGAAAGAAATAGACTAAATCTCAGAATCAGTTTTTATCTGTTAATTTGCATTTTGGGCAGAGTACATCGAATATGTCTGAATCAAAGTCTGTATGGACTTTGAATTTTCCATAACATTTCGGGCAGATTTGTTTTCGGGGCGTGTCGAGCCACTGAACGAGTCTTTTCCTTTCTTCTGTCATCAAGCTTGTATGAGGCATAGTGCGCTATTTCTTCATGCCATTATTATTCTGGCGTCTGTTCTAAAGACTACATACGCTGCTAATCAGCAGTGGTAAATAGGAAGCGATGTCTTTGCCCTTACTATTATAAGATAAAACGACATATCATTAATAATAACCATGCACAGAACATCCTCGATATCAAGCATGATTCCGATTAACAAGCCATGGATAGACGAGCAAGAAAAGCGCGAAGTCGCAGCCGTCCTCGACGAAAACGCACTGACAACCGCTGCCCGTGATGGTGGAAAGCGTGTGCGTGATTTTGAAGCACAGATGAGGACGTATTTGAAAGTCAAGCATGTGATATCCGTCAATTCTGGAACTGCTGCTCTACATGCCGCTCTCCTTGCTGCCGGCATCGAGCAAGGTGATGAGGTACTGCTCCCATCATTCACTTTCGTGGCTACTGCCAATGCGGTAGCCGCTGCTGGTGGCAAACCTGTCTTTGTTGATATCAAAAAAGATGATTATACTATTGATGTTGCTGACCTGAAGTCAAAAATCACAAAGAAATCCAAGGTCGTGATCCCGGTGCACCTCTACGGCCACCCATCAGACATGGATGAGATAGGCGAGCTGGCAGAAAAGCACTCGCTCGACGTGGTGGAGGACGCCTGCCAGTCGCTCGGCTCGACCTACAAGAAAAAGCAGACCGGCACATTCGGCGTCATGGGCTGCTTCTCAATGTACGCGAGCAAGGTGCTGACGGCCGGCGAGGGCGGCGCTGTAGCAACCGACAGCGACGAGTTGGCCGATAAGCTAAAGATGATAAGGAACCATGGCATGGTTGAAGGCTATGACACAAGGGTCTTGGGGCTGAACCTGCGGCTGCCAGAGCTGAGCGCGGCCGTTGCAAAAGTGCAGATGCAAAAGCTGGACAGGATGCTCCAGCTCAGGAGGCGCAACGCAGAGCTTTTGAGCAAGCTGCTGTTCCCGCATGCCAAAAAGCACGGAATGAAAATTCCGGAGGAGACCCCGGACAAAAAGTTCAACTGGTACCTCTACACCGTGGAGTTCCAGAACAACCGCGACAGGATAAAAGAAATGCTCGTCAAGGACAACGTCGGCGCTACCGTCTACTACAGCCCGCCGGCGCACAGGACGCCCTACTATACGCAGGTGGCGCCTGGAACAGAGCTGCCGGCGACCGACTGGTGCGCGGACCACGTGCTGTCGCTGCCGGCGCACCCGCACGTGAGCGAAGCCGACGTCGACCATATCGCAAGCAGCTTGAAGGCCATACTTGAGAGATAGAGTATCATAGAACTAGAAGATTAGGATAATAACATAATTTCCGTAGCCTTTTTATATTATATGTTGACCCACTAGTGAACGGAAATGCCGATCGACACTGGAGATACCACATGGATGCTTATCTCCACCGGCCTCGTCATGATGATGACGCCGGCGCTCGGGTTTTTCGAAGCTGGCCTCATCAGGGCCAAAAATTCCCTGTCTATAATCATGCAGACTTTTTCTGGCCTTGCAATTCTATCGATACTCTGGTTCGTCATTGGCTTTACCCTTGTATTCGCCCCTTCGCAGGGCGGTTTTATCGGCAACCTTGACTGGCTATTCTTTAACAACGTGCCCTTCAATGAGGGCCTTGACTACGCGCCTACGATCCCCGGTGTGACGTTCGCGTCGTACCAGATGATGTTTGCCGTTATCACCCCGCTCTTGATCACCGGCGCGTTTGCAGAGCGCATGAAGTGGAGCGCGTTTTTCGTGTTCATTATCGCGTGGAGCATGCTGGTCTACTACCCGCTTGCGCACTGGATCTGGGGAAGGGGATGGCTCGCCGACGCGGGCGTGTTCGACTTTGCCGGCGGAATCGTAATCCACACGAGCGCTGGGCTCGGATCGCTTGCGGCCGCGCTCGTGCTCGGGCGCAGGAAGAACTTTGGCCCAGACATCATGGTCCCCCACAACATTCCGCTTGCAGTCATTGGCGCGACCCTGCTCTGGGTCGGCTGGTTCGGCTTTAACGCGGGGAGCGTCCTTGCGTCAGGCGCGCTGGCAGGCAACACCCTGCTCGTTACCCACATCGCCTCTGCAACCTCTGCGATGGTGTGGATCGCGCTTTCGTGGAAGAGGTCCGGCAAGCCTTCGACCACCGCCGTCATCAACGGCGCGATCGCCGGTCTTGCAGGCGTGACGCCGGCTTCGGGGTTTATCAGCCCACAGAACTCGTTCATACTCGGGATCGTCCTGGGCCTTGCCTCGTACTATGCCATCCTGCTGTTAAAGGAGCACTGGAGGATCGACGACGCGCTGGACGTCAGTTCGGTGCACGGTGTGACCGGCATCGTAGGCGCGCTGGCGATAGGCATCATTGCGAGCACGCTCATCAATCCCGCGGGCCCTGATGGGCTGCTGTACGGGAACCCGGTGCAGCTTGCAATCCAGGCACTCGGAGTGGCAGTCGCTGCCGCGCTCGGCTTTGGAGGCACGGTGATCATAATGAAGACAATAGACAGGACGATTGGGCTCAAGGTTAAGGAAGAGGAAGAGGACATTGGGCTGGACGTCACGCAGCACGCAGAGCGGGCGTACATCAGCTAACCCTCTTTAGCTTCTAAACTCTTTTATTGGCTTTTGCAGTTTTTCCACCTGTGAGGCTCATTATCTACACGGGCAAGGGAGGCACGGGCAAGACCGTTACTTCGTGCGCGACTGCGATCAGGATGGCCGAGCGGGGACACCGGACGATGGTGATCTCGGCAGACCCGGCGCACACGCTGGGCGACGCCTTCATGATGCAGGACGTCAGCTATGAACAAAAGCAGGTGCTCCCAAACCTGACCGCGCTCCAGATAGACCCGGTGACAGAGATGAGCAAGCAGTACGACCCGATACTGTCGTACATGGCGTCGATATTTTCTGCAAAGGGCATCGACGAGACGCTCGCCTACGAGATCGCGATGCTGCCGGGCATGACGCAGCTGTTTTCGCTTCTTAAGATAGAGGAAATAGATCGCACAAAGTCATTCGACGCGGTGGTGCTCGACATGCCAGCCTCCGGCGAAGCATTACGATATTTGTATTTCCCAAAACTGGTCGGTAGCATCGGCAGGAAGTTGACCGGCCTTGCCGGCCTTTTTTCCGGCTTTGCAAAGATATTCTCGCCGGTGGCCAAGATACCCGCCCCGAGCAGGGAAGTGATAAACAGCGAGATGGACTTTCTGGACAGGCTCGACGAGCTTGCCAAGATAATCAGGGACAACGACACGACGAGCATCAGGTTAGTTGCAAACCCTGACACGTTCAGCATAGAGAACGCAAAGAGGGCGCTCATGTCTGCAAGCCTCTACGGCATCAACGTCGACATGGCCGTGATAAACAAGATAATGGCCGGCTCGTCAGACGCGTACTATGCAAAGTGGGCCAGCTACCAAAAATCAAAGGTGGAAGATGCCAAGGCGAATTTCTACCCGCTGCCTGTAAAAGAGGTGCAGCTCTACAATACGGAGCTGCGCGGAGTCGACATGCTGAGAGCGCATGGAGAGGTGCTCTTTGGCAGCGACGACCCGAGCAAGATATTCTACCGGGGCAAGCCATACCTATTTGTGAACGAGGGGGCCGCCATCAACATGACCGTGCAGGTGCCCTTTACAGAGAAGGACGACTTTACCATCGAGCGCTACGGCGACCGGCTCACCGTGAGCGTAAAGACGGCCGCAGGGCAGGTGGTCAACATCGTGCCGCTGCCGATCGCAACGGCCGGGATGAAGCTCGCAAAGGCAAAGCTTATGAACCACGAGCTGAACGTGTTGTTCGAGAAAGTCTCATAGCTGGGTTACCGCCTGCTTTCTTTTGTTTTTTCGCTTCCGATCTTCAAGGCTCCACTTTGTGACAAAGATGATGCCCACTATTGGAAAGCTGGCGAGGAAAGCATACGGAAAAACTGCCAGAAATACGGAAGGTTCCATGCCCGGTAAAACTTGGTAGGAATTCATTGTTATTAAATGCTGCACTAATCTTGTTCAAGCCATGGGCGCGCCTTTCGCCCTGCGACGCAATCGCCGGCGGAAAAAAAGAGTTTATATAATATGGGACTTGATTAAATTTGAGAAAGAATGCCAATAGATCCAGACTTTCCAAGGAATCATCAGGTGATAGGCAAGATCGCGCACTCAGATGGCGAGCACTTCCACTTCGTGTGGGGGCCGGGAGCGCTCAAAGAAGCTGCCGAAAACGAAGAGGTCAAGGCGGCCTATGAGCACAGGGGCGAGGAGCTCGTTCCGATCGGCGTAAGTGGCACGATGGTCGCCGTGGACTGGGACGCCTGCGTCGCAGACGGCGCGTGCATTGAAGCCTGTCCAGTGCAGGTATTTCAATGGTACAGAAGTGAGCAAGACGTTCCAGCAACTGAAGCTATAAAACAGACTTTTGCCGGGACCGGCAGCTCTGTCAAGGAAGAGCGCAAGGACTACACCGATAAGGCAGACCCGATAAGGGAACACGACTGCATCTGGTGCATGGCCTGCGTTTCAGTGTGCCCGCCGCAAGCAGTCAAGGTGGACCAGTCGAATCTAGAATTCCACGAAAAAGCTGCGGGAACGTTCAACGAGGCACTGTCAAAGGGAAGCGCGCCGCCACCTCACTCGCACGCGCACTAACTCTTTTTTCCTTTTCTCTTCTTTTATATTTCTCGTCCGTCACTGGAAAGTAGTTGCCGGTTGTCGCAGACTCGTACATGGGCATATTCATTCCACCCGACATTTCGTTCAGGATAAAACAGTTCATGGCAGCGAAGGTGGATTTCCCGTTCATTAAAAAGGACGAAACTATGGCGGCGTTCTACCTGTTTGGCAAAGACTACGGGGTCCAGGAATCCGAGGTAAAAGCTGCCACCGATATTGCCAAAAGGACCGTCGAGCAGGTGGCAAGGGACATCCGGCTCTACGCCGCGACGCCACAAAAGATGGACGCGAGGTTTACTCGCGAGAACTACACAAAGAGGTCGCTCCAGATAGTGGTCGACAGCGGCGTCCAGGCAGACGTGGACAGGCGGGTCGCCGGCGATCCGGCGATACTGTCGGACTGCTTTGCGCAGCACATCGCCTGCCACGGGCAAGAGTTCTTTTTCGAGCTGTTCCAGCCGTTCAGGGCCGACCAAGTGCCGGCGCCCCTGAAAGGCAGGCTTGAGGGGAGGATGCTGCTGCTAGGGTTTAACGCAAAGGACAGGCAGTCGCTGCCGTTCAAGAGCTCGCTCCAGCCCTTTTTCGACTGGATGCTAAAAGTTTGAAGAGTGGTCGATTACCCTTACCATGTGCTTGACGTCAAAGACCATGACTTCTTTTGGCAGGTTGATTGCAAGCACGCGCTCCTCCGGCGGGTTGTAGCGCAATACGTGCACCAGCGCGCCCTGTTTGCCTAGCCTCCTGCCCGTCCGCCTTTCAATGACTATCTCCGGGTTGAACAGCGCGTCGAACGCGAAAAAGTACGTCCCGCCCCACACGTTCACCGAATATTCCACCCTGTAGTAGGGCACCGACATCCTTGGAAACAGCAGCGTGCTTGCGGCATGCAGGTTCTCGCCCTCGTCGTGCATCCTGCCGCTGTGAAAGCTGTCGACGAACGGGACCTTGGCGTAGACCGTAGAGTTGACCGACTTTCTCGCGCATATCGCTTCGTAGCGCCTGAATTCCTGGTCGGGCATCGTGGCTGGGCCGTACTTTGCGTCGTCGTGCATGATTATCTTGCGATTGACAAGGAATTTTTCCTTCGACTCTAGCAGCCGCCGGATGTTCTCCACGAACTGGTACTCGTTGCATTCGTACAGCGGCATTTCAGCCACCCACGCCCTTGACGACTCGCGATATCGTCGTCCTGGAGCCGCAGATCGTGATTATCGGGTCCTTTGGGTATGCGTCGCCGATCTCTTCAGAGACGCTTATCGTTTCGTCGCCCCTGATATACAGCATCTTGTTCCAGAATTTCCCGTCGGCAACGATCGTGACGGTGTCGTTGAGCAAAAAGCCTATTTCAGAAAGGCTGGCCTGCACCCTCTCGAGCGGCACAAGCACAGAAATCGATTTTAATTTCTGTACGCCTTTCATGCCATTTTATTCACGTTGCAACTATAAAAATCGGTCGCAACGCTAATCAGACCTGCCGGCGACTTCGCAGACAGGCATGGCCATTGGATGGTAAGAAAATTAAGTGTGGTCGTGGATAGTTAGGCATGGCCAAGAACCTTTGCGTATGCTGCAGTGAAGTTTATGACA
>DATFDX010000046.1:0-2438 GCA_035251875.1 Nitrososphaera sp.
AGAAAATTTCAGCATTGATTAAGCCGGTGCAACTAGCAAACCTTGCCCGGTTCATAGCCGGACTGTAGCAGTTTTTTAGTCCTATCAGGACGGCAATAATAATGGCAATAGCTTTACGTAAGTCACTTTTTTTACAATTCAGAAATGCAGCTACTGTCAACCATATGTTGATAAATTTACATGAAATTAACCAATTGTTCGGATTCCGGGATGTATCGGAATTATATTAAAAATAATTCTCAATTCGTATTATTTATTAGTTTGAATCACGATAATAATGTTACCTCGTTCTAGAAAAATGCAAACGGCAATAATGTGTAACATGTGCAAATCCGATCAGACGGTCACAGACCCAGAATCGGGCGAAATCATTTGCAGGAATTGCGGACTGGTGCTTTCAGACAAAGTTCAGGAAAGTCGCGCGGAATGGCGCGCTTTTACAACCGAAGAAGCAAACGACAGGAGCAGAACAGGAATTCCAAGCTCTTTGGCTCGCCACGACATGGGTCTATCTACGGTAATCGGTAGAATAGATAGGGATGCCAGCGGACGTGCAATTGACGTCGCCATGCGCTCCACAATGGGCAGGCTCCGGGCTTGGGACTTTCGCACGCAGGCTCATTCGCCCACAGACAGGAACCTCCGGCAGGCGTTCTCCGAGCTTGACAGGCTCAAGGACAAGCTCGCCGTTTCAGACGCGGTAATAGAAAAAACCGCCTACATTTACAGAAAGGCGCAGGAACGCGGCCTCGTCAGGGGAAGGACGATATCGGCCATGATTGGCGCAGCGCTTTACATCGCGTGCAGGGAAACCGGCGCGTCAAGGACGCTGAAGGACATAGCAGAGATCGGCAACATCAAGCGCAAGGATCTGGCCAGGATATACCGGCTCGTCGTGATGGAGCTCGACCTCAAGATCCCGCTGATCGACCCGATAAAGTGCATCGTCCGGGTGGCTAACAGGGCCAACCTGAGCGAGCGCACAAAGCGCGTCGCCATGAACATAATGAAGGGAGTCACCAAGAGCGGCATATCAGCCGGCAAGGACCCGATGGGACTTGCGGCATCTGTGCTGTACCTTGCATGCCTCAACACTGGCGAGATTCGTACCCAGACAGACATTGCAGAAGCAGCAGGCGTGACAGAAGTGACCGTCAGAAACAGATACAAGAATCTAAAAAGTCAGCTTGACTTGAATTAGATAAGGTGAGTCAACGCCTAAAAAAAGACAAAAATTAGGCGCATAGATCGGTTGCGCCTTACCTATTTTCTGCCAACTTTTTGATTAACCTTTTTCAGGGCCTTCAGGACTTTTTCCGCTGCACTCGGTTTGATTCATCCTTTTTTGAACTTAGCTTGTCATAATTTTGATAGCTAGTGGAAACACAAATGCCTAAATAACAAATTTCGCCCTAATTTGATAACAGTGGCAGAGCGGTTAACAACAGCCGACGTTGGAGCCATCAAGAGAAACGCCTTACGACTATCGCTTGTCGCCATATCTTCTGTTTTCGTCTTCGAGTTTGCCGCCGGCATCTTCACAAACAGCCTTGCCCTCGTGACCGACAGCACCCACGCCCTGCTCGACGCAGTGGTCACCGCAATCCTGATAATCGCCACAACGCTTGCGCTCAAGCCAAGGGACGTTGATCACACCTACGGGCACGGCAAGATCGAAACCATAGGCGGGTTCATCGGCGGCGTCGCGCTTTTTGTCGTCGCGATATTTTTCATCTATGAAGCCACCACACGGCTTGCCGCCGGGGGCCTGGCTCCATTGGTGAACCCCGGCACGATAGGCTTTGCGGCGGTCATTTACACGCTGGCAGTGGACGGCTTTAGGATAGCCGTGCTCGGCAGAGCGATGAAAAAGGCGGCCGGCACCATGACCCTGAAGGCGGACTGGTACCACGCCTTTGCCGATCTCGCTTCAACCAGCGTCGCGTTCGTGGGGCTGTGGCTCGTCACCACCGGCTTTGGCCACGGCGACTCTATAGCCGCTATGGTGCTTGGTGGCTTTCTTGCGTACCTCAGCAGCAGGTTCGCATACCAGAACGCGATGGAACTTACCGACGTCATCTCGCCCAAG
The DNA here is from genome assembly GCA_035251875.1 of Nitrososphaera sp. Lineage (GTDB taxonomy): Archaea > Thermoproteota > Nitrososphaeria > Nitrososphaerales > Nitrososphaeraceae > Nitrososphaera. The sequence goes on from DATFDX010000046.1 coordinate 2,090, forward strand.
CTTGTAACAAGGGTGAGGCTGGCCGCAAACGGCACCGAAGGCGTGCTGGGGAGCGACGACATCAAGATGCGGCGCGTCGGGAGGGAAATTTTTGTCGAAGCCACGATCACGCTGCCGGCTGAAATAAGTTTTGAAGACGCGCACGACATCAGCGCGCAGGTGGAGGGCAACATAGCCAAGAGCCTGGAAGGGTCCGGCATGAACGTCAAGCCGCGGAACATCACCGTGCATTTCGAGCCGACGGGCAACTCTGACCTGCCGCCAGAGTCGATAATTGAAAAGGCTGCAGGTAGGGTGAGCGGGGTAAAGGGCGTGCACAACATACTGGTGTCAAAAATCGGCAGCACTG
>DATFDX010000047.1:0-5170 GCA_035251875.1 Nitrososphaera sp.
CAGTAATTGCGTGACTCCGACCCTGCCCCTGCCCCAGTTGCCCGTGGCAATGGCGTTGTTCAGCTTGTCAGAAACGATGCCGGGCCGGACAGCTGCCGCGACCGCGTTTATGCCGCGCTTTTGGCCCGAGCGCTCCAGCTGATACTTCATGTCTCTTATCAAATTGCGGAAGGCAGTCCTGAAAAGGTCGGCAAGCATTTGGCCGGCGAACTTGATCACCTTGTTGCCGTAGTGGTCCTTGTCGTCAGAGTCGATCCAGCCCATCTTGAGCTCTATGAGCTTGCTGGCCGCTTCGCCCAGGAACAGCGCCTTTTCGTGCCTGTTGTCGGGGTTCTTGCCGATGTGCGGGAGAAGTCCCCAGTCAAGCAAAGTCTCTGCCCTCTTTATCTGGAATTCCTCCAGCATGCCGGGCGCAATTCTTTTTGAAATGTAAACGATAGCGTCCCTGCTCGTGTTCACGTCGCCGGCCTTTTCAAATGACGGCTCCAGCTCGTCTTGGATGATTTCATTCAGCGACACGGAATCGGCGATGTCCTTGTCAGACTCGAGGCCAAGCGCCCGAATAAGCGTGATCAGCGGGATGTCGACGGGCGAGCCGGGGATCTTGGTCACTATCGAGCCGTCTGGGCGCATGACCAGCTCGAGCTTTGCCCTGTAGCCCACGATTGAGGAGTATACCTTGGCCTTGTAAAGTAGGGTGCCTGTTGCCTCCTCTGCGTCGACGATTATCTTGTTGTACGAAAGATCTTCCAAGCCGACGATGACGCGCTCGGAGCCGTTGATGATGAAATATCCGCCGGGATCGCGTGGGTCCTCGCCAAATTCGACAAGCTTGCTCTCCGGCAAGTTGTGTAGTATGCACGTGTTGGACTTTACCATCACCGGCATGTCGCCGATATGTATAAAGCGCGATTCGAGGATCTTGCCGTCCTCGACTACGCTGCATTCGAGCATAACCGGCGAAGCATAGGTAAGGTTGCGCAGGCGGCCTTCCATCGGAGCTACGTGCGTGATAGAGCCGTCGAGCTCCATGATCCTTGGCTGCTGCAGCTTTATCTTGCCCAGCTTGATCTTGTACGGGTACTCGGCGGTTTCAATTTCGATTTCGCCGACTTCGTCTATAATGCTCTGGAGTCCGCGCTCCATGAATTCGTTGTAAGAGTTCAGGTGCTGCCTTGCAACGCCTTCCCTTCGCAAAATGTCATTGATGATTGGCCACATTTCTATAGAATTCTCTATCATTGCAGACTCAACCCTCTACGACATATCGGTAATATACACTTTCACCCGCCGTCGGACTCTTTCTCGTGATCTTGATAATGTCGCCGGGACGGACGTCAAGGTCTTCAATGGCCTTGTCGCTTATCATGATGTACGGCAGCTGGCTAGGCTTGGTGTTGTATTTTTTCAAGATCTCTTCTGCGTCCTTCTTCGGCAGTATTTCGTGCTTTGGCTGGTAGGCGTGGTTCGTTATCTTGATGACCTTCTTTTCAGACAATGGAGGGCACCCCCAAACATAGAAATAGCCCTTGCTGAGAAAATATCAAATCCAAATTTAAGGAATATCGGATGAGCATATATAAGTATTCGCAATTTATTGGCTAGGAATCTGTTATTTCTTTTGAAAATTGAGAACGCATATTTAATGATAGCCCCGGAAATGGTATGAACTATTAGAGTTTCTGCACAAAAAGGATAAATAGTAATGTAATTATAGCGTGTTAGGTGTGCATGAGGGATAATGGACTATAAAACATATGCACTAATGGCAATATTACTGGCATCTGTTGCATCCGTTGCACTCGTAGGTGCTGCGTATGCTCAGACAACACTGACAGTGGAGACAGACGCAGACAGTTATACCACCGGCGACGAAATCACAATTTCAGGTCAATTGACGACAACGACAATCAATCAGCCAGTCTTGATACAGGTGCTTGACCCACAGGAAAATCGCGTAAGGATTGATCAGGTAGATGCTGCGGCAGACGGATCGTACACTTACACATTTCCCACGGGTGGCCCGCTGATGGACACAAGCGGAACCTACACTGTATTGGTGAGCTACAAGACCACAGAGGAAGAAGCAACATTCCAATTTACATCAACAGAAGAAGAAGGTTGGATACCAATCGACGTAAACATCGATGGAACTGACCACGAAATCGAATACATGATAACCGGCAGCGGCAACAGTCTTGACAGTGTAACAGGCGATGTCGATACAATTTCGTTCCTCGCAGAACTGACGGCAGCATCGGACGGAACACTATCTCTGAGATTTGGAGAAGACATCTTTGACGCAGATCCTGAATTCGTGGCGTTCATAGATGAAATACCGTTCGACGGTGGACTTCCGGCAGGCCCAGGGGCAACAAACACGCTTGAAATCGACTTTGAGGCAGGCACAGAACAGATCGAGATCGTAGGCGACACTATCATTCCAGAGTTTGGTGCAATAGCTGCAATCGTCCTGGCTGTAGCAATCGTCGGAATCATCGTGGCAACTGCAAGGTACGGCAAGTTCAACTTCGCGCCAAGGCTGTAAGCAGCCTCTTTCCTTTCTTTTTATTATTTTGTCAAGACCTACCGATAGGTATTGAAAAATGGGGCCTTCGGAGGGATTTGAACCCTCCTCAAGCGGTTTCTGCCGAAAAGTTTCTTGAGAAACCGGCCACAGCCGCCTATACTGACCAGGCTATACTACGAAGGCCGCCAGAAAAATTGCAAGGGCTACAGTATATAATCGTTCGATTGTGCCGTAAACTGCAGATCCCGGAAAAGGCGTCAAGGAATGGGCCAGATGGAGTTATTCCAGAGCCCTATTACTCTGTAGCCATCTGAACCAATTCGGAAATTTGCTTGCCCTTACCCTGTGAAAGCGCCGATATTCCGCCTGTCAGGCTTTCGGCTACAACGCCTTTCTGCGCAAGAGTCTGGGCAGCTCTGAGCGAAGTGTTCCCCATCATGCAGACGAGCAGCGGCTTTGCGTCCGGCCCTCCCAGCGCTTTGTCCATCTCCTTTGGAATCTGCTGCGTCATCAAGAGTTGCTCCACCTCGCTGGCTTTTGGGACATAGATCTTGCTTTCGTCGACACCCAGCGTCTTTGCAATGAGCTCTATCCCTTCCTTGCGCGGGGTATACATCGTGTGAATCCAGACAACCCTGTCATAGTTTCCGATGTTTGAAATGGCTTCCTTTAGTGGAACCTCCAGGCGCTTCTTCTTTTCTTGCGCGGCTTCAAGGCTCTTTCTGTACTTTTGGATCCCGTCTGCGACTATCACGACAAACTTGCCCCCTCCGCCGCCAAAGTTTGCCATCTGCATTGCCGCATATAGCGCGAGGGCGCTGCTCTCTCCCATGTCGTACCCCTTGTCCACAAAGAACTTTAACAGGCGCCTTGCCTGCGCAAAGTCCACTTCATGCTGCCCTGAATACAGGTCAGGCTCGTAGAACTTTAATCCTGATGCCTTGCCCTTTGTCCTTATGCCTGCGACGTCCTGGTCGCCGGGCGGAAAAACCACGTGCACCGCCTTTTTGCCGTATTTCTCCGTCACGTACCTGCTCAGGCCGCCAGACGTGCCGCCGGTGCCAAAGGTGCAGATGATTCGGAAATCGGAAAGCGAATGGCCCTGTTCGCGCAGCTGCTGGTCGATCTCTGGGCCGGTCACGGTCCTGTGCGCCTCTACGTTCAGCTCGTTGTCGTACTGCTCGGGGCAGAAGCAGCCGTCGTATATCTTGGCGAGAAGCTTTGCCAGGTTTATGATGTCCTGCCTTGCTAAAACAGCTTCTACTTCTGAGCGCGCGTTATCGAAAACGGCGGCATCAAAGCCCAGATCAGAGAGCTGCGAGCGGACGTTCCAGGCAGTCGCTTTGGCGGCCATAAGGTTGGCGTCTCCCTTCATTCCCGGAGCGGGGCATATGTCCATGTCAAGGTTGAGGATGCGAATGTCCTCATTTTTCAACTCCTCGAATACTCCTTCCTGGAGCTTTCTGGATACAAGCGTAACGACGTTTATTCCGATCTTTTTGCCTATCAGTCCTAAAGCGATGCCAAAGTTGCCAGAAGTCGCTTCAAATACAGTCTGACCCTGTCTGACCTTCCCTGTAGCAATAGCATCGTGCAGTATGTTTACTGCCGGCCGGGATTTGATCGAGCCTGCAAGCAGTTTTGAATCAAACTTGCCAAAGACCCGCAGGTCCTTGTCCGCGAGATCTATGTTGAACACGCTTTTTGCGCATTCTTTCAGATCTCCGGTGATATCCTTCAGTGGAGTGGAATTGACAACTTTGTCTGGCTTGCCTTCCAGGTGGGGGACCTTGCTCCGTATTTCACTCTGGAAACGCTCGAGCAGAGAGCTATCAATATTATTTCCCTTGTTCAATCCCTGCAACTTTCTTCACTGTGATGATGCACATCGAGGTTTTATAAAGATATGATAGGCTCCCAGCGATTCATTTTCCCTGCAGGATGCCCATCCGGATGGTTTCAACGCCCAGCTCTTCGAGCAGGTCCGCGAGGCCGTTGAGCCCTATCGAGTCGCCCGCCAGGTGCCCCATGACCACCAGGTTGCCTTCCAGCTTGTCCTCCCTCATTTTTGCCAGCTCGCCATAGTCCACGTGCAGGTAAATGACCGTGGAAACGCCGTGCTGGAAGTAAGCTTTTGCTATTCCGTAGCCGCCGTTCGTGCCTGCTGCCACCACCAGCGCCCAGCGGCCGGCCCTGTTCCTTTCGCTGCCCAGCTTTACCTCCACCCTTGTTGCCGCGTTCCGGAATTCAGGGATGCCGCTGACAGACCTGACGATGTCTGACACGTGTTCAGTCCTGCCGGACTTGATCGCCTTCAGTATCACCTGCCGCATGTATTCGTCGCAGGGCTGGTGGAGATTGACAAGCGGCATGCCAAGCGCCTTTGCAGCCCCGACGACGTCGCTGTAAATGTCGGCGTGGTTGCGCGTAGCCATCCGCTCCTTGAGCTTCTCGACCGCTTCCCGGGCCATCTTTTTTGGAACGCCGTGCTCCACCATAAAGTCGACGTGTCTGTCAAACACCCTGTAAAAGTTGACAGAGGCTGTGCCTATCGGATGGTGTGCAATGACGGCATTGCATCCAAGCTGCCTTGCAAGCATCAGCTCTGCCGTCCCAACGTCGATCGCTATCAGGACTTTT
>DATFDX010000048.1:0-15299 GCA_035251875.1 Nitrososphaera sp.
TGTCATCTAACAACGTAAAATAGAACAATAGCGCCCATAGAGATTTTTGTTACGAACGGACGTTTCCGTCTTTGTCACAGAATAAAAAAGAAATGGATGGAATCAGGACCCACTATTTTACAGTATGGCTACTGGGCTGCATTCCTGTGAGGCTTCGTTCCCCTGTTCGCTCTCTTGCTCGTTCTCGTTCTCGGCGCTCTTATCGGTGTCCTGCTCGTTATCCTGCTCGGCACTCTCTACTGAATTCTGTTCGCCGAACAGCAGTCCGTGAACTTCATCTGCCAGGTTGTTCTGATCAATATCCTGCTCCGTGCCCTGCTTGGTCTTCTGCTCGCTCAGCAGGATTTCCTCTGAGGTCTGGTTGTCTTGGTCATTTAGCTGAGTTTGATCTGAATCTTGCTTGGTCTTCTGCTCCTGTGTGCAGTCAACGTTCGCGATGTCTGCGTCAATCAAAGCCTGCGCGTAGGCTGCCGGCGCAACGGCGACGGCTGCCATTACTAGCACCGTCCCTAGCGCAAGGATTGCCATTAGGTTGTTTCTCTGGTTCATTGCATTAGTCGCGTGGGATTGGAACGGATTTATCGAATCCGCCGGAAAATTTGCATAGACTCGTTCGTTACATGCTTCTCCCGGCGACTTGGCAAAAATCGGCAAAGCTAGCCATGCAGGGCAAGAAGGATCATCCAGTTTCAGGGTTCATTTCGCATCGCGCGACACACAGGATTTATCCTTTCTCGGGTATCCTTCCACCTGCATTGTTATAGAGAATTGTGCCGTCCCGGATTTGCGATCTGCATCATCATTATGCCTGCTGGCGGGCAGAGAATTCTTTCAAATGGCATACAATGGCAGACAGAGCCAAAAGCGGGATCGGATTAATATTGTCAGGCTAGCCAAGATCGCCTAACTGTTGTACACGCTCGTCGTCTGCGAAAAGCCGGATGCCGCAAGGAGAATAGCGCAGGCGCTTGGAGACCCAAAGGAGTCGAGACCATTCGGGATTTCTGTTTTTGACGTGACTAGTAACGATCACCACTACAAGGTCTGCTCCGCGCTAGGCCACCTTTATGGGCTGGCTGATTCGACAAAAAACAGGAGCGTGTACCCGGTGCTTGACCTAGAGTGGGCGCCAGCCGCAAAAAACTGGCGGGCGGCGAGGGCCATCAAGGTCATCTCTGACCTGGCAAAGGGCGCGTCAGAGTTTGTGCACGCATGCGACTATGATCAGGAAGGCGAGGTGATAGGCCACAGCATATTGCAATACGCGTGCGGCAACAAGTACGAAAAGGCGATGCGGGCGAAATTCTCGACCCTGACCGACGACGAGATAAGGGAGTCGTTTGCCAGCTTGGAAAAGCCCAGCGCCGGGCTTGCAGAGGCCGGGAGGTCGCGTCACATGCTAGATTTCATTTACGGCGTCAACCTCTCAAGGGCGCTTGCCGGGTCGCTCAAGGCCGCCAGCAGGTACCGCAACCTCTCGATAGGGAGGGTGCAGGGTCCTACCCTTGCGTTTGCAGTCGACAGGGAATTAGAAATCAGGCTGCACGTCCCCGATCCCTACTGGACTGTAGCGACGCAGTTTGAAAAAAAAGATCAGACATTTTCCGCGCAGTACGAAAAGCCAAAAGTCGGCACGCTTGCAGAAGCCAGATCAATAGTGGGCGCGTGCGTCGGCAGGGACGGGATCGTGGGCGACGTTGCCGACAGCAAGGCGGTGCTTCGGCCGCCCGCGCCGTTTAACATCGGCGACCTCCAGCGCGAAGCGTACAGGCTGTTCAAGCTCGGCCCCGGTTACACGCTTGCGATAGCAGAAAAGTTGTACCTGCGGGCGCTTATCTCCTACCCGCGCACGTCGAGCCAAAAGCTGCCGCAGTCGATAGGCTACGGCAAGATAATTTCCGGCCTTTCGAGGATCGGAAGCTACGGCAGTCTGACGTCGATGCTGCTCTCAAAGGGCCGCCTCGCGCCAAACGAAGGGCGCATGGCAGACCCGGCGCACCCCGCCATCTACCCCACCGGCGTCGCGCCGCGGCAAAAGCTGAGCGGCCTTGAATTCAAGGTGTATGACCTGATAGTGAAGAGGTTCCTTGCGACGTTTGGCGACCCGGCGGTCAGCCGGCGTACAGACGTTTCGATCGGCGTGAACGGCCACGTCTTCAAGGCCGAAGGCAGGGCGCCGGTGTATGAAGGCTGGATGGTGTTCTACAGGCCGTATGTCGGCCTCGAGCGGCGCGAGCTGCCGGAGCTTCACAAGGACGACGTCGTGAAAAACCTAGGCGTGGATATGGAGGAGAAATTCACGCAGCCGCCGTACCGCTACAACCAGGCGAGCCTGCTGGCAAAGATGGAGCAGGAACAGATCGGGACAAAGGCCACAAGGGCAGACATCATTGCCACCCTGTTCAAGCGCAGCTACATCGCTTCGGGCAGGGCCGGGATCGAGGTGACCGACCTCGGCTTTGCAGTCATTGACTCTATGAGAGCGTACGTGCCGGCCATAGTCTCGACTGACCTGACAAGGTCGATGGAACAGCAGCTAGAGCTGGTGGAGCAGGGCTCTGCCGACGGAGTTTCGGTCATAGAGCAGGCCGTGGATAAGCTGGTAGAGTCGCTGGCGGCGTTCATGGAAAAAGAAGTTGACATTGGCGCGCGGATAGGCGACGCCGCTTCCGCGGACAGCGCGCAGGCCGCAGTAATAGGTCAGTGCCCGGTGTGCAAGAAAGGACAACTGCGCATGATAAAGTCGTACAAGACGAAGAAGAGGTTTGTCGGCTGCACGAACTACTCCGCCGGCTGCAAGGCCACTGCGCCTCTGCCGCAGAAGGGCCTGATAAAGATCGGAAAGGCGTGCCCCGAGTGCGGCTGGCCAGTGATCGGGGTGGTCTTTGCAAGGCGGGCGAAGCAGTGGAGGATCTGCGTTAATATGCAGTGCCCGTCAAAAAGGAAGCAAGCTCTATAGCAAGCTTCGCTAGAATCCCTGCATTAATCTAATAAGAAATCGGACACCTATTGCAATTGATGATGTACAGCGATCACGCGCACATGTGCGAATACTGCAGGGAGAGGTTCTCGTGCCCCATTGAGAAGCGCGAGTGCAAGATCGAGTGGAAGACGTCCCACAACGACCACCACCTGGCGCTGTCGTGCTAGTACGATAACTTGTAGACGTCCGTCCTGCGGTTCTTTAGCAGCGGCAGCGACTTTCTGACCTTTTGAACGCGCGACCTGTCGATGTCGACTGCCTCGACGCCCTCTCGCTGGCCCATGTCCACCAACACGACTCCGAACGGGTCGACTGCCATGCTCCTGCCGCAGTAGATGTTGCCCACCTGGTCCGGCGCCACCACGTACGAGCCGTTCTCAATCGCCCTTGCCTTTACCATCGTCTGCCAGTGCTCCTCCTTCATTTCGCCGGCGACCCACGCGGAAGGCGCGACGAGCACGTCCGCGCCCCTGACCGCCAGTATTCTTGACAGCTCGGGAAAGCGCAGGTCGTAGCAGATCAAGAGCCCGATGCTGCCGGCGTTTGTTTTCGCCGGCTTTGCTATGGTTTTTCCCGGTGCAAGCTTTGCAGATTCCTTGAAGCCGAGCGCGTTGTAGAGGTGCAGCTTGCGATACGCGGCCGACACCTTTCCGGCGGGGCTTATCATGACCGCGGTGTCGTAGACGCGGTTTGGCCTGCCGCTTTTTTCATAGATTGCCGCGACTATCCCGATCCTGTTTTTCTTGGCTGCAGCTGCAAGCGTTGAAACAAAATTGCCCTTGACGGTTTCGGCGACGCCGGCCAGCTGCGCCGCAGACTGGGTGGCGGGCGAAAACCCCATCTGGAACTCGGGAAAGCAGACCAGCTCTGCGCCCTTGCCAGCCGCTTCGGCGATAAAGTCGACTGACTTCTCTAGGTTCTCCTGCTTGTCCTCCGACGAGCGCATCTGCACCAGGGCGATTCTCTTCAAGCAGTGCAGAGGAAGATGCCCAAATTAAAAATAGTTTGCCCTTAGGCGGTGGCGCCGTACCTGCCGTAGTAGACCAGCTCTTCGAGGGGCACGCGATTCTTCCTGCCGGCCAGCTTTCTTGCTGGGTACCCAAAGCCAACGACTATCGTGACGTTCAGCTCTTTCGGGACCCCAAAGTCGCTGCGCAGCCCCTCTCTCACGCCCGTGAACAGGCCGGAGGCGACTCCCCGGTTCCAGGCGGCAAGCTGCATGTTCTGCGCCACCCTCCCCGCATCGATCATGTGAAAGTTGTATTTCGGGTTTGTCAGCACAATGATCGCAAAATTTGCGCTTGCGACCCAGCCGCCGCTCGTGCTGTCCTCAGCGAGCTTTTTCAGATTTTCTTTGCCTTCCACCAGGATAAAGCGCCAATGCTGGGTGTTAAGGCCGGTGCCCGTCATCCTGGCGGCTTCCAGAACGCTCTGCTTTATTTCAGGCGGAACGCCCTGCGGGCTGAACTCCCTTACGTCGAGCTTTGTTGCTATGCCGTCAAAAACATCCATTCTAAAAGCTAGTATGCTGCAAATGTCATAAAGCTTCGCCTTTCAGCTGCCTTATCGCCAGATCTAGCGCGTCGAACCACCGGGCAGACTCGTACAGGAAATCCAGCCGCCTCCCGCTCACCGGGAACCTGTAGCCCTTCCTCTGCAGCTCCTCCCATATCTCCTGGCCCGTCAGGCGCTCGTACGGGATTGAATATCTTTTCACAGCGTTGATTATCCCGCTTGCCATGAACCGGAGTTCTTGGTCGTTTGGGTCGTAGGTTGGCACGTGCATTGGTGGCACTGTTGTCAATTTTTATTTTTCCAATCAAAGCGGCCTGCCCGACTGGAACCAGTTCTCCTTTGGGTTTTCGTCATACACAACGATGACGTGCTCTGGCTTGGTCTTCAAAATCTGGACAGCCGAGTCGGTTATGGCTTTTGCAAACTCGTCCTTTTGCTCCTTCGTTCTGCCGGGGTACATTGACACTAGAATGAGAGGCATGCAGTAGATCTTCAGGGCTGGCTTATATGCACATTGGCGACCGGCGTAGGCGTTATTTCTTCTTTGGCCCTGCCGTTTGACTTGCCCAGCTCGTAGAGCGCGAGCAGGTATCGCTTGATAAAGTTGACCCCGGGAGACGGCCTGCGGCCCTTCTCGTAGTCGCTCAAGACGGACGGCGTGATGTCCATCTTTCTTGCAAGGTCTGCCTGCTTTATCCCGAACCTTTTCCTCCAGTATTTCAGCTGCTGTGGCGGGGTGTCGCTCAATACCACCGAGCCGGCGATCCAAGTCAGTTCGTCGCCGGTATTAATGTCAGTAGACAAACGTAGACGAACGCCCTTTTGGGTGATAAAAACATTATTCTAATAATGGACTGCGTTGCTAGGAGTTACCGTGAGTTCGAAGCTGCTCAGGCTCAACGCGCAGGTGACTAAATGTGCATTGTGCCCGAGGCTGTCGCAATACATCAGGCAGGTGGGGCAGGACAAGGTGAAGCGGTTTGCCGGCGAAGAGTACTGGGCGAGGCCGCTTCCCAGCTGGGGCGACCCAAGCGCCCGCCTCCTGATAGTGGGGCTTGCGCCTGCAGCTCACGGCGGCAACAGGACCGGCAGGATGTTCACCGGCGACAGCTCGGGCGACTGGCTCGCAAGGGCGATGCACGAAACCGGGTTTGCGAGCATGCCTACCAGCAGGAGCATGGACGACGGGCTGGCGCTAAAGGACGCCTACATCACCGCGGCTGTCCGGTGCGCGCCGCCCGGCAACAAGCCACTCCCGTCAGAGCTGCTGAACTGCTCCCAATACCTTGTCTCCGAGCTGAAACTGCTGGACAATGTCAGTGTGGTGCTCGCCCTCGGCAGGATCGGGTTTGACGCCTACTGCAGGGCCACCGGCGCAAGGGGGCTCGCGTTTGGCCACGGGGCGCGCTATGACGTTGGCTGTAGGGTGCTGCTGGCCTCGTACCACCCGAGCAGGCAGAACACGAACACTGGCAGACTGACGTGGCGGATGTGGGTGCAGATTTTCAGGACTGCGAAGAAGATTCTCAACAACTAAACATAGCTATATTAAAGTCACCTGTCGTAAGCTGGCTACTTCGATCTACGATGGTAAAGCTTGAAAAGATTGCAATGCAGGTTCGCTTTTTGCTGTGCGGATCGTGCTATTGGTGCGCCTCTTCTGTGGCGGGCAGGGCCATTGAAAAATGCCCGGCGTGCAGCGGCAGGCTGGGCTCAGTTAGCGTCGCAGCACCCCTTGCATAGAAACTCTACTTTTATCACTTCTCCCAGATCGTACATTACTTTGCAGTAGGCAAGGTGGTTGCACCGGGCGCACTGCACCGGCCGGGGAAGCGATGTGTACGTCTGCTTTCTGGTTATCGGGGAGTCGAACATCTCTATTGAACGCTGGCGACCTATCATGACATAGACATATTGTCAAACTAAATAAGGGATACCGAGTAGCCAAAGGCTCAAAAGCAATCGTAATAACTAAAGACTAAAAGGCAGCGCGTAATAATAGAATCCATGTTTGGCAAGGCAAAGTGCAAGATTTGCGGGGACGAGGTGAGGCTGACGCTGAAGCATTTTTCAAGCAAGCACAAGGAGATCTATGACGCAGAGGTGGCCGGCAAGATGAGCATGCCGGATTTCATGAAAAAATATTTCGCCGGCTGATTATTTCTTTGAAGAAACGTCGGTCGTTATCTGGTCGATCTTGTATCGCAGCGCCTCCTTGACCTTGGTGTTGTCCACCATGTTGAGCGGGCCCTTGCAGTTTGGGCACTTGAAGAACAATTCAACGGCCGCGTCGAATTTCACGCGCTGGCAGTCGTGGTTGCCGCAGTGGTAGAACTCGGTCGACTCTTCGTGCTCAAGCCGCTTGTGCAGCCTGTCGAGGATCTTTTTCTTCTGGTTGTCGATAAAGTTGTCGACTTGGTCCTGTTTGGCGCGCCACCTGTACACGAACCAGCCCTTCTTTTCGTCCTTTACCCGGATGCCGGTTATCAGCGCCTTGCCAAACATGTCGTAGAGCACCTTGCGCACGATGTTTATCTTTAATCCCGTCGCGCTCGCGATCTCCTCGTCGGTGACGTCCTCGGTGTTCAGGAGGGCCCGGGCCACCTTGACGTACTCCTCGCCCCCGATCAGGCCGGCAATCTTGACAAAAGAGTCCTCGTATTCAATAGAGCGCAATAGTATATCATCGCTTTTTTCTGATATATATTTACTGGCTTTGTGCCTCAGGCGGTGCCGTAGACCGGGTAGATGCCGTGCGAGTAGTCGCTGACATAGCTCCACACTTCGGGGCTTATCTGCAGCGGGTGGAACGTGGACTTTTGCCGGTCGTCCAGCACGTCGTACACCATCTGGCCTATCACTATCTGGTCCGGCTTTGCAAGCGCAGTCATTTTCGTCGCGATGTTTATGGTGTAGCCCAGGATGTCAAAGTGCGGGTTCGCCAGCTTTTTGCCATCGACCGTGTGGGTATCCCAGCCGTACTGCACCACCACGTTTTCGCCGAGGTCGACGCCGACTCGCACGCTCATCTCCGGGTAGTCGTACTGATTCAGGATGGGGTTTATCCCTTCCCGCATTATCTTGATCATCGACCGGGCGCAGTTGACCGCGTTGACGCAGGGCAGGTACGTGTCGTCGCTTGCGAGAAAGAACGCCAGTATCGCGTCACCCACGTACTTTAGCACGTAGCCGCCGTAGGCAGTTATGGTGATCGACATTTCCTGTGTGAACGCCTGTATTATCGCGGCGAGCCTGTCCGCCGGCAGGGTCGACGACAGCCGAGTCGATCCCACAAGATCGATGTGGAGTATGACGAGCCGCATCTTTGACTTGGCGTTCTTGGCCAGGATTTCCTGCGTCTCCTCTGTCGAGAGGTCGAATCTGCTCTCCACCTTGAGAGCCTGCCACACCCTCTTCTGGGCAAGCTTGATCGCGTTGTCGAGGTCGACCACGGCGTCGAGGTAGAACGACGCCAGCGACGCCGACTCGGCCGGCTTGGTATATCTTTCAGCAGCCGCTATCACCCTGTTGACCTCCTCCAGGCTGACGTCCAGCTGGAGTGCGATCGTCTCCGCCGGTATCCCCGAATTGTACAGGTTGATTATCGTCGTCTGCTGGCTCTCGGCCATATAGCAAATTGCGTGCAGGCGCTAGATATACTATTATTCGGTGGTAGAAAGGTTCCGGCGAGATTAATAACAAGCGGCGCCAGTAATACAGGTAGGGGCAAATGGCGAGCAAAAATCAGGAAGAGGAGAGGGCTCTATTGACGATGACCAACATCAAGTACCTGGTGGAGGGGCTTGACGTGCTGCTAGCGACAGACTTGGACGGGGAAAAGCGCAGAAAAGTAATTCAGCTGCGCAACGATCTCTTGTCCAACATCAACAGCATATTCAACGACTATTCGTAAGGGCCGCCCTGACCTTGCCGATGACTTCGTTCATCGACAGCGGCTCTTTTTTTATCACGTCGCGCCTGTCAAGCGATCCCATCAACCGGATCGCCTCGCTCGACACTGCGAGCAGGAACATGAACCTGACCTCGCCGTGGTAGGATTTTATTTCCCGGTACAGATCGAGCCCAGTCGTACCCCGCATCACGAGGTCGGTGATTACGACTCGATATTTCATCTGGCTTGCAAACTTTAACGCCTCCGAAGGGTCGGGCGTGTGGTCGACTGCAAAGCCGTCTGCGCGAAGATAGGTCGCCATAAGGGACGCCGTGTTTGGCTTTTGGTCGACAAGAAGAATTGTTTCCTGCAACTCTCTTCTCTTTTTTGCGCCTTTTTGTATAAAGCCTTACAGGTCAATTGTTATAGAGTTGATGATTCTTGGCGCTTCCCGGCGTGTCTGTAGGACGCCAGAAAGGTCATGAGCGTCACTGCAAAGAGCAGGATGCCGGTAGACAGGTGGGTCGCTACGAGCAGGGGTTCCAGGTGGGTGCTGACCACCAGCATGCCAAACACGATCTGCACCGACACGATGGTTGCCGCTATCACCGCGGTCTTGCGGACCGGCGTGGCGTTTCTGACGGCGTGCGCCGCAGTGGCAAAGATAAGCCCGGCGGTAATCACTACCATTACGCGGTGGTAGTGCTCAAAAAAGTGCTTCTCCGCGGGCAGGCCAAAGCCGTTTGGGCAGAGCGGCCAGTCCATGCAGGAGAGCCCCTGGTGCGACGACGTGATGTAGACGCCGACTAGCATGACAGAGTACAGCATGGCCAGTGCCGCGAACGAGAGGCCGACTGCCACCTTTGGGCCGGGCTGCTGCACCTCCAACGGGCAGCGAATCAGGCGTACGCCAATTATAATCTTGCTTAATAGTGCAGGCGCGAGTTTTCGTAAAATTCCCTGTCCTCTTCGGACATGACCACCTGCTTGTGGCAGTCTTCGCACAGAAGATATTTCGAGTCGGCCTGCAGCTCTTTTCTGCACCTGCCGCAGAATTTCTTCAACGGCGATACTGCGGCATTCTGGGATAAAACTGTGCCGCGTACAGAAATCTACTTAAGGATCAAGCTCGACAACAAAACGGACGGGGGCTACGTTTGGCTTTACAGAGTGAAGTTTCCAGTGCATTATCGTATGCGATCAGCAAGGGCTTCCAGATACACCCCGACGCGTTTGCGATGTTGAAGGGGCTCGACAGCAACGTGCTCCAGACGGTCAAAGAAATAATCAAGTCAAAAAAGCCGGCAAAGAACGCGGTCATACTTGTAGACGATATCAAGGGCCTGCTGAGCCCCAAGAAAGACGAAGGCCCCATAGAGCAATCCTGCACAGTTCTGATGGATCCGACGCCAAAGGTCACCACCGGGGAGGGGGTGGAAGGCTATGCTTCTCTTTTCAGGAGCAGGTTTGAAAAGTCGATGCGCATCCTAGCGCAGAGGCCGGACAGCAGGCGCATATCCAAGATAGCGTCGGTCAAGCAGAATTCCCGCAATAACACCAAGTTTGTTGAGAGGGGCGAAAAAAGCCTCCACGGGGGCGCCGGCTCGACAATCGTGGCAGGGCTTTTGATGTCAAGGCGCACCAAGAAGAACGGCATTGAAATAGCAATCGACGACTATACCGGGATTCTGACCGTGACCGCGATGGCCGAAGACGCAAAAAAGCAGGCGACTTCGCTTGCCATGGACCAGATGGTGATGCTCGAACTTGAAAATGCCAAGGGAATGCCGGGCCTGGTGGTAAAGAGCGTCATGTCGCCGGACATACCCGACCACCTGCCGAGCAAGAGCAAGTCGGAGGCGTACGCGGTTTTGATTTCAGACCTCCATGTCGGCAGCAAGTATTTCATGGAAAAAGAATTTTTGCGGTTTCTGGACTGGTTGTCGTCGTCCGACGACCTTGTCCGCAAGATCAAGTTCCTCTGCGTCGGCGGCGACCTGATAGACGGCATCGGGATATTTCCAAACCAGGACAAGGAGCTGCTGGAGATGGACGCGGGCAAGCAGATGAACCATGCCGCGCGGCTGCTTGCCAAAGTGCCCAATCACATCAAAGTGCTTGCGATACCGGGCAACCACGACCCGGGCAGAAGGGCACTCCCGCAGCCGGCGATACCGGGCAAGAATCCCGGCGATCATCTTTACGGCCTTCCAAACTGCACGATGCTTGGCAACCCGGCCTTTGTTGACCTGAACGGAGTGAAGTTGTTGATGTACCACGGCCAGGGCCTCGACGACGTCATTGCGACCACGCCGGGCCTGAGCTATTCGAGGCCGGGGGAGGCCATGAAGGTGCTTCTCAAGGCGCGCCACCTCGCTCCGACGTACGGCGAGCGGACGCCGGTCGCCCCTGAGCAGGAGGACATGCTGGTAATAACAGACGTGCCGGACATATTCCACTCGGGGCACGTGCACGTGACTGACGTGCAGAACTACCGCGGGACCCTTGTGGTCAATTCCGGCGCGTGGCAGAGCCAGACAAAGTTCCAGCAGACGATGGGCATAACCCCGACGCCGGGCTTGGCGATACTTGTCAACCTTGCGACGCTCCAGCCTTCAATCCAGGATTTCAATCAATGAGCGACGCGAAATCTTCCTTCAGCGCTTCGCTGACGGTCGCCGGCGGTATCATTACCTTGATCTTTTGCGACCTGCCGTAGCGGCCTTGGCTGACCACGTCGGTCGACACCAGGCCCAGCATGTCAAGCTCGCTTATTATCTGGGTGACGCGCCGCTGCGTCAGCGGCTTTTGTTCTGTCTGCTTGCAGAGCGCAAGATAGGTGTCGTAGACGTCGCCGGTGATCCCGCTCTTTGACTTTGTCACCGCGATTATCACGAGCTTGTGGTGCGCCGGCGCGTTCTTTAGCGCTTCAAAAGGCGCGTCCTTTTCTATCCTGTCCTGCCCCGTGCGCACGTGCTTTTCGTCGACTTTTGTTGCGCCTTCCCTTTCCGCGAGCTCTGCCGCGACCCTGAGCAGGTTCATTGCTAATCTTGCGTCGCCGTGCTCTCTGCCGGCCACCGCCGCGCACAGGTTGATTGCCGCGTCGGTGACTGCGCCCTCGCTGAATGCAAGCCTCGAGCGCTCCTGCAGGATCTGGCGCAGCTGGTCCACAGTGTAGGGGTTGAACACGGCCTCTTCCTCGCTGAGGCTGCTTCTCACGCGTGGGTCGAGCTTGTCCTTGAAGGTCAGGCTGTTTGAAATGCCGATGAGGGTGACAAAGCCCCCCTTGCCCATCTTCTGGTTGGCCCTTGTAAAATTGTAAAGGATGTCGTCGCCGCTCTTGTCGACCAGCGAGTCTATTTCGTCCACCACCAGGATAAAGCGGAGTTTTTTCTTTTGTATGTACTGCAGTATCCTGTCGGTCGCTTCGCCCATCGACAGGCCGGTAAAGTGGACCTGCTTGCCCTGCTCCCTGTTGATGCCAAGCTCTTCCGCGATTTCATACAGCACCTTGTACGCGCTGCCCGCGGATTTTGCGTTTATGAAAATTACCGTGACGTCTATTTTCAGTTCGTTGGATTTTTTGACCAGCCTTTCGACAACATTTTTCGCAACCGCTGTCTTGCCGGTGCCAGGCTTGCCGAACAACAACAGATTCGATGGCCTTGCGCCCTTGAAGACCGTCGACAGAACCTGCGCCAGAGTTTTTGATTCCGCGTCGCGGAACGGAAGTTTTTCCGGCACATAGTCAATGGTCAGCGCCTGGCGGCTCTTGACAAGCGACTTGCCGCTTGCGGCCTTGTCAAAAATGTTGTCGATGTCAGAGCTCAACTATCGATCACCAATATGCGCGCCAATTTTAACCAGCCGCCACCCCTACTTTTCCTTTCCAGCAAGAAACTTGTTAACTTTACCTTAACAGTCACGTTAACAGGTCGTTTTTAACCGGCCGAATCAACTATAGTTAGTTAGTGTACCAGCTTTATGATATTGATTGTTTATGGATATGAGAAGGGGCCTGCATAGGAAAACGAGGGGTGGCAGCGCACAGAAAGTTATTGATGATCAACCGCTGTTAACACGATACGAACGTGGCCGGCCTGAAGGACCTGAAAACGACCCCTTTGTTTCCACTGGAGCGTTAACGGAAGCCCGGCGCTGTTAACAGACCCGGACAGGACCCCTCCATTTCCACTGGAACTACAAACGGGCAGTTTTAAACTAGAAATTTGGTTAACCTGGGACAATTGTTAATCAGAATAGCTTCTCTCTCAAGCGCGGTTAACAAGAGCTAAGCTGTTTGTTATCAACAGTGGCAGAGCTGGTGTTAAGTGTTAAGACGTTAACAGGTCAAGCTACCTCTTTGGTATGAGCTCGGGAAAGAGAAAGTTCAAGATAGAGTTGGAGGACGCGGAGGGGAGCAAATACAACCTCTCACTAGAGGGCAATGTGTCCAAGGAGAAGATAATGAAGATAGTCGAGTTCATGGACCTCCTCAACATCGAGTCAAACGGGAACGGCGAGGGCGAAACGCTCGCCAGGGCGCCGGCCTCGGTGGGCGACAGGATCTGGAGCCTCGTTGAGGGCAAGTTCCCCTACGGCGGCTTTACCTCGACTGACATCCTCGAGCTGTATGAAGATCAATACAACGAGCCGATAAAGCTGAGCATCATCTCTACCTACCTCTCAAGATACTCGGATCGCGGCAGGCTAACGAGAAACCGCCAGGGCAAAGAGTGGGTCTACAAGATTGCTAGACAACAGCAGGCGCAACCTTCTCCTGCAGCCTCTCTCGACCTGCGTCCGTGATGTTGTATTTGAAAGGCCTGGCGTTTACGTCCCTGCTGACAAGGCCAGAGTCATGAAGCTTTTTCATGAGGCGCGCCGTGTGCTCGCGCGTCCTGCCCACAGCAAGCTGCACTTCCCGTGAGGTGCGCGGCTTTTCCGCGAGCAGCTTTAAAATGTAATCCGTTGTGCCGTTGCCTTCCTTCTCAGCCACCGCGTGCTGCGTGACTGCTGCAGGCTCACTTGCCGGCGCTACGTGAGGTTGCGGCTGGCGTGACGGCGGCTGGTACTGTGACGTCATTGCCCGAGGCGGCAGCGATCTCACTTCCATGACGTCGACCTTTGACTTGAGCTCTGCAATCGCCCTGTCATAGTCGCGCAGCCTGCGAGTGTACTCGAGAACGACGGCCTCGACGACCGCTTCGTCGGCCCTGTAGCGGCGGTCCGCGAGCGCGCTCTTTGCCTTGGCGTAAACCATCACACAGGCCATGCCTGCCAGGAACGCCAGCGCGCCGGATATCACAAAGTCGCTCGTCAGCAACATGATTAAGAATGTCAGATCGACGATCATGTCACGGCATTACGTTGCGGCACCGTGATTTATGACTACAGAACAACATTATTTTACAACTTGGACATTCTTTTTACCAACTGATCAATCACGGATATCACGTCGTCCACGCTCAGCCGGCTGGCGACATCACTGCCTTCTGAAGCAAATATCACGCCCACCTGCTCTGCAAGCCTGCCCATGGCACTCAGTGCTTCCGGCTGCACGATCCCCGTCGATTGCAGAAGTATCATGCTGTACAGGACCGCGTTTACCTTGTCCCGGCACTGCTTGACCTGCCTGTAATAGGCCCCTGAGCTGATGTTCTGTGCCCGGCCGCTCCCCTGCAGCCTTTTAGAAATTATGTCAAGTTGGCGCGGAGTAAATAAAGAATTTGCAACAATGTATGCGTAAAGATTGTTAGAATTAGATTTCGCAGAGGCCATGGATGCTATACAGATTTGTATAGCGCACGCACGGATAAAAAGATGGTGCCATCAAACTTTTAAAAGCGACCCGCCTGCTTCAAAGGGAAGTGGCATCAGGAAAGGTCGAGCAGTATTTACGAGACGAGATAAAAAAACACGGCACGATTTGCCTCCCGCTCATCGACTCTGAAAACTCTACCGACGCGGCGCTGATCGCGAAAAAGGTGGAGGAGAAGGGGGCGTCCGGGATCCTGGTCGGCGGCTCGTCGGCCATTGATCAGTTAGAATTGGCAAAAGTGGTCGCGGAAATAAAATCCAAGATCAAGATACCCGTGATATTGTTCCCCGGAAATGTCACGGGCGTGTCACCAAAGGCCGACGCGATATTATTTAGCTCGTTGTTGAATTCAGAGAACCCTTATTTCATAACTGAAGCGCAGGCGCTCGGCGCAATAGCGGTCAAAAAGTACGACATCGAGCCTTTGCCAACAGCGTACATCATCGTCGGCGAAGGGACGGCCGCCTGGTTCGTCGGGCGTGCAAGGGGAATCCCGTTCCACAAGCCAAACCTGGCGGTGATGTACTCGCTTGCAGCCCAATACATGGGCATGCGGTTTGTCTACCTTGAAGCCGGGTCTGGCGCGTCGCAGAACGTTCCTCCGGAAATGGTGGCGGCTGTCAGGAAAAACTATGAAGGCACGCTGATCGTCGGCGGCGGCATAAGGTCGCCAGAAACCGCCGGCCAGGTGGCCAAGGCGGGCGCCGACGTCATCGTGATCGGCACAATGATAGAAAAGGACGGCAACTGGCAGGACAAGTTTTCGTCGATTGTAAAGGCCATCAGGTCGCGATGACTATGATGCTGGAAGAGGCCGAGGCCCGTCTCAAGGACGTGAGAATGCCGGCTTATTACAAGAAATACCAGCAGGACATCCTGAAAAACGTCCACCAGAACTACCAGCACGCGCTCAGGGCCAGGAGAAAGGGGATCGACGTTGCCGACATCGTAGAGCCAAAGATAGCCTACGATCTGGCAGACCGGGTCGCCAAGATGCACGACATTCCCATCGCTGACCGGCTGCGCGCCCTGCTTGGGACCACCACCAAGGAAAAGGCCGCGCTAAAGATAGCGGAGGAGATCGCCGG
>DATFDX010000049.1:0-3176 GCA_035251875.1 Nitrososphaera sp.
TCAATACACAGTGGAAGGTGTGAATAATTGGCTGACAAAGGATGGATCGCGTTCTTTTTCGTCGTAATCGCCTTGTGGGCCCTAGTCCTTACGTCGACGATCTACCCGTGGATATATGGCATTGAAATTCTGGTGAACACCGAACTTGATCTCACCTACTTTACGTTGCCGATCCTAGGCTTCAACCTGATTTACGTCTTTATGCTGGTTCTGGTGTTTGCGCTGTACCTTGGCACCTACGGAAGAGTAAGGAAGTACCAGGCGAAAATGAAGAAAAATGCGTCTGAAAAATTCCGCAACCAGACAGAGATGTGTACCATAGTGATCCCGGCGCGAAACGAGGAGAGCGTCATAAAGAGGACCGTGCTCAACTGTCTGCAACAGACATACAAGAACATCGAGATAATAGTCGTGTGCCACAACTGCAACGATAGGACTTTTGACGAGGCAAAGGTGGAGGACCCGCGGGTCAGAGTGTTTGAGCTGCAGACAAAAGAGTCCGGCAAGGGCATTGCGCTCAACTACGGCGTTGAAAGGTCAAAGGGCAACTACATACTGGTGCTTGACAGCGACGGGCTGCTGACGCACGACTTTCTCGAAAACGCGCTGCCGCTCTTTGACGAAAACTATGCCGCGGTGCAGGGCAGGTACATCGCAAGCAACAGGAACTTTAACTTTGTAACCAAGATGCTCGCCCTTGAAGGCGACCTGTGGTCCACGGCATTCATGACTGTAAGGAGCCACCTTGGCCGGCGCTGCCCGCTCGGCGGGACGGGGTACATCGTCAGGAAGGACATCCTTGCAAAGGTCGGCATGTTTGCCAACCACCTCGTTGACGACTATGAACTGACGTTCAGACTCTTG
The DNA here is from genome assembly GCA_035251875.1 of Nitrososphaera sp. Taxonomy (GTDB): domain Archaea; phylum Thermoproteota; class Nitrososphaeria; order Nitrososphaerales; family Nitrososphaeraceae; genus Nitrososphaera. Next base: position 865 of record DATFDX010000049.1, read on the forward strand.
AGGAACGGCTACCGCATAGCGTATGCGCCCCTGTCGGTGAACTATGACGAAAAGCCGCCTACGCTCGAGTTCATGTTCAGGCAGAGGGCAAGGTGGGGCAGGGGGTTCATGGACCTGCTCGGCACCAAGCTGGCGGAAGGGTCTGACATCATCGGCCACATCTACTGGCTCAACCCCATCTCGGCCATATGCGGCCTTGTCATGCTAATGATCCCGGCGTACGCGGCCCTGCACTACCTGATACTAGACTACTACCCATTCACCTACACATACATACCGCTCACGATCTGGCTGGCGCTGACCGGTGCGCTCTTTGCGCTGCAGGCCATGGTCCTGGTAAGGGAGTACGGACGGCGCGGATTCGTATACGCCGCCCAGATACCGGCGCTCACGCCCTTTTCGCACTACTGGTTCGTGAGTTTCATGAAGGCGTTCACGGTCAAGTCGTGGGCAAACACCAAGACCACGCACGGGTTCATGAAGGAGACAAGAATTGAAAAGATCGTGGCAGATGCATCCTGACTCTATACCACAGAAATACAATGAGTGCACGTGAGTGATAGGAATGCAGGTAGAGAAAAACGTCGACATTGTCACAATCGCCGGCACAAGGCCCGAGATAATAAAGCTGTCAGAGCTGGTGCAGCTGCTGGACGGCCAGCCTAACCACGCGCTGCTGTACACCGGCCAGCACTACTCTGACAACATGAAGAGCATATTTTTCGACGAGCTCAAGATAAAACCCAACTATGATCTGCGCTGCGACACGTCCGACGTCGGCACGCTGAAGGAAAAAATGGTCAAGTGGCTCCGGGAAGTCAGGCCGCCGTACGTGCTGGTCTACGGCGACACCAATTCGTCCCTCGCAGGGACGCTGGCCGCAAAGGAGGCAGGCTGCACGCTGGTCCACATCGAGGCCGGCCTGCGCTGCTTTGACCTGAGCGTGCCGGAAGAGCGGGCGAGAATACAGATCGACTCGGTGTCTGACTATTTGTTCCCGCCGACAGAGCTTGCAAGGACGTTCCTCTCTTACGAGCAGATCGAGAAGAACGTCATCGTCACCGGCAACCTCGTGGTGGATGTCTGCAGGCGGCTGGCAAATGCGGCAGACAAGCACAGCAGGCATGACTTGCCAGGAGAATACCTGCTGCTGACCATGCACAGGCAGGAAAATGTGGACGACCCGGCGCGCCTTGAAATGCTGAAAAAGCACTTGGCCGGAATAAAGCACAAGATAGTCTTTCCAATCCACCCGAGGACAAAGCACAACCTTTCGAAGTACGGCATCAGCCTGCCAGACAACGTCATCACGATCGAGCCGGCTGGCTACCTGGAATTCCTGTACCTGCTGAAGAACTGCCGGCTGGTCATGACAGACTCGGGCGGCGTGCAGGAAGAGGCCATCGTTCTTGGCCGGCCGTGCGTCACGCTCCGGCACGTTTCTGAGCGGTGGGAGACTCTGCTGCTCAAGGCAAACGTGCTCTTCCCCCTGTACCGGCACGACCCGCTCTCCGACACGGTGGACATGATGCTTGGAGCCAAGATAGACCGCAACCCGTACGGTGAAAACGTCGCCAGGACGATGCTCGGGCTGATAAATAAAATCGCAGTGTAGAATCTTGTGCAAGATTTCATCTGGTTCTGCACCAGAGAAGATGTTTATGATGTCCGGCGGGTTGCAGATGCCGTCTTAACCGTTAAATAATTTTTCATAATCTCATTACCGTGAAACACCGTTCGATTGCCCTGGCGCTAGCCGCCACTCTGGTTCTCATGATGCCGCTTGCGATTGCATATGGACAGACATCGTCCCAGCTCTTTGGATGCCAGCGGTACGGCGATGCTACCCACTGCGACCCGCTTTTGAACGAAATGGAAGGCTACGAAGTCATCGGCACCTCGGCGCTTGTCCACCCGCTCACGACCAGCGAAACGATCTTTGTCGACGGCAAGGAGGGCAAGGCAGTCGAAATGCGCGGCCAATACAGGGAGTCGATAGAGATGATGAACGTGCCTGGCCTCAACCCCGCCCAGTTTTCTGTTTCGTTCTGGCTCAGGCCCACGACCGTAGAGCCGTACGGCCACGTGATTTCCCACAGCAACAGGGGCCAGACTGCGGGCTGGCAGTTTGACACGTTCAGCACTGGCGGTCAGGGTGGCGCGCCGTCATCGACCCTCCGCTTTGGCGTTTTCAATTCTAACGGCACGCTCTTTTCTGCAGCCGACATTCCGCTGCCGGCCGACAGGCTAACCCACATAGCAGGCACATTTGACGGCTCGACACTGAAGGTCTACAAAGATGGCGAGCTCGC
>DATFDX010000050.1:0-2807 GCA_035251875.1 Nitrososphaera sp.
GGTTAGCTCGCATAAAGTTAAATCTCTAACGGCGCCTATTTCATTTGAAATGTACTTTGTCGGTGGCGCAGGCATATCCGGCTACGCCCCTTGGGCTACGTGGCTGGACATTCTCCTGGTTGTTGGCGGGGTTACGGCGGGAGTCATGTTCGCCGCCTGGTTTTCAAATCACCGAAAGCGGAAGATGGCCAGGCCACAGCCCTAGGCAGTTTTCCTTATAACAGATAGTAACATTAAAAATTAGCCAAAAGCCATGCCTCTATAATGTCGCTCTCAACAATCAACAAGATAACCGTCCTTGGCTCCGGCGTGATGGGCCACGGCATCGCGCAGGTGTCCGCGATGGCCGGCTATACCGTCGTCCTCCGCGACATTGAGCAGTCGTTCCTTGACAAGGCGATGGAAAAGGTCAAGTGGTCGCTTGGCAAGCTGGTGGAAAAACAAAAGCTGTCGCAGGCAGACGCCGACAAGATTTTCGCGCGCATAACTCCTATTGTCGACCTGAAACAGGCGCTTAAAGGCGCGGACTTGCTCATCGAAGCGGTGCCGGAGGACATGAACCTGAAGAAAAAAGTCTACACCGAGATCGACAGCTTTGCAGAAGGCAAGACGCTCTACGCGTCAAACACTAGCACGCTGCCGATAACAGAGATGGCGGCGCTGACGAGCCGGCCTGACCGCTTCATCGGGCTCCACTTTTTCAACCCGCCGCAGCTCATGCCTCTGGTAGAGGTGATACCCGGCGGCAGGACAAACAGCGGCATGGTGGACATGGCTATGGGCTTTGTGCAAAAGGTGGGCAAGCAGCCGGTGCTCTGCAAAAAGGACGTCGCCGGCTTTATCGTAAACCGCGTCTTTATCCCGCTCGTGCACGAGGCGGTCTACTGCCAAGAAAGGGATAACGTGTCAATGACTACCATAGACTCAGCGGTCAAATTCAGGATGTCGTTTCCGATGGGGATATTCGAGCTGGCCGACTATACCGGCCTTGACGTGATACACAAGGCGACTGTCGAGATGCACTCCCGGGACACCAAGGTCATACGCCCCCACCCGAAGGTAAAGCAGCTGTTCGACGAAAAGAGCCTCGGCCAAAAGACCGGCAAGGGCTTTTACGAATACAAGGGCGACAAGTACGAGCGCATAAACCTGACAGAGCAGGAAGCCGCAAAATACAACCCAATCGCATTGCTTGCAGTCGCCGCCAACAACGCGGCGTGGCTCATAACAAATGGAGTCTGCAGCAGAGAAGACCTCGAAAAGGCGCTGAGGCTTGGCATGGGCCTGAAGAAAGAATTGTTTGCCACCGTGCAGGATTTTGGAGCCGGCAACGTCGTCAAGGCGCTGGAAGACCTCGCTGCAAGGCACGGGCCGTTCTACGAGCCAGACCCCTACCTCGTCAGCCAGCGAGGCTAGCTACAATATTAAAAACATTCGCAGCAAGTCTTAAATGCAATCGAGTCGTATAATTGTATGCCAACTGGCGAAAGAGAAGAACAATCTGCCACGGTGAATCTGCGCTTCAAGTAAAGGCTTGTTGCGTTCAACGTGTGCGGTTGCCATCAAAGGCACGCGGGTTGAAGTCTGAACCTGCGATGGCAAGGGCAAAAACCACTGGTTGCCTCAGGACCTGTCATGGGCAATCAAAACGGCTTGCTACATGTCTTCGAGCGCCGTTGGCACTTTTCACTTACTATTCGCAGTCAGTATAACTTCTACCGCGGTCTTTGCGTCCTTTGCAATCGTTATCGGGACGCGCTGGCGCTCGTCAAGGAACTTGCCGCCATACATGTCGGCCACGCCGCCGCTCCCGGCTATTGTAACTATGGCCTTTTTCGTCATGTAGCCGACTCCCAGCTCGGCCAGCGTCCCGACACCGCCCCCGACCGCAATGATCCCGTCGGCCGAAGAGGCGACGATAAAGTCCCTCGCGTAGCCGATGCCCGTGCACATCACGATATCGCAGTACTGGTTCGCGTACGAGAACTCTTCCTGAGGTATTATGCCGACCGTCGTGCCGCCGTTCTCCTTTGCGCCCCTGCAGGCAGACTCCATGACGCCCCCGAGGCCGCCGCAGACAAGCACCGCCCCGGCCAGTGCAACCTCCTTGCCGACTTCGTACGCCGCTTTTTTTGCATTATCTGTGCAGTCCTTGTTGTAGCCGATTACCGCGTTCTGCAGCTTGCGCACATGTGTGAGCAACTTGGGCCCCGAATTATAGTTTTTGCAGTCGTGCCAAGACTTAAAACGATGTAAGGCGCAGTTATGCTGTGAAGTTCCGCGACAGGGCCGACGCAGGCAACCAGCTTGCAGAGCGTCTGGAAAAGGCAGGATACAACCCGGCAATAGTGCTGGGCATCCCGCGTGGCGGAGTGATACTTGCAGACATTGTGGCCAAAAGGCTTGCCGCTGACTTTGACATCGTGATACCGCGCAAGCTGGGGGCGCCGGAGAACGAGGAGCTTGCGATAGGGGCGGTGATGGAGGACGGCACGTCGTACATCAACCGCTACCTCGTCAACGCACTGCGCATTAGCAACGACTATATCGAGAATGAAAAGGCGCACCAGGCAGCAGAAATAAAACGCAGGGCTGCGATATACCGCAAGCCCGTCGGCTATGACATTGCCGGCAAGAACGCGATTTTAGTGGACGACGGCATCGCCACCGGAGCCACGGTGATTGCGTCTGCAAGGTGGGCGAGGAAGCACCGACCTTCGAGGCTCATAGTGGCCGTGCCGGTCGCGCCCCCGCAGTCGGTGGAGGTTCTCGAGCAGGAGGCCGACTTTGTCATGGTTCTGCATACG
>DATFDX010000051.1:0-5594 GCA_035251875.1 Nitrososphaera sp.
TCGATGTCGCAGTTTGTTTCAGGCAACCAGATTTTGCAGTCAGAGGCAGACTTGCTGGTTGAAGAACTTACAAGATATTCAAGGAGGCTCGAACTTTTAGGCCCTGCCACAGGCAGGCTGGCGGCGAGGCTGCAGAGCATCGGCGACGAGCCGTCCAGCAAGAGCGAGCTTGCCGCCAAGAATGTTGAGCGAAACCAGATAATCAAGGCCATAGATACGGCCAACATCGAGCTCGGCCAGGCGACTTCGATGCTGGGCGGGCTCGAAGGCAGGTTCGAGCTCGACACGCGCCAGCTGGTCGAGATGGACGGCGAAAAAGAGCGGCTTGCACTCGAGCTGGAGCAGCGCAGACGCCTGATTGAAGAGCTGTGGGGCAAATCGCAGTCCATCGAAGCCGAGCTGAAGGCGCTCAGGGACCAGGAGCAGCAGGTGATAGACTCTTCCGGCAGCGCATACGGCGTGCTCCAGGAATATGAGCGCAAGATAAAGGCGCTGGCAGAAAACGAGCGCAGGCTTTCAAAAGAACACAACATCCTAGAGCGCGAGTCGGCTCTGCTCCGAAAAGACGTCGCAGACCTGACTGAACAAGAATCGCGCCAGACAAACGACCTTGTGTGGCTCGGGTACAAGAACCTCCTTGACGAAATGGACGTAGGATCGGCGATAAAAGAGCTGACTGACGAGTACGAAGGCGTCAAGTCGAAGATCAACCTGCGCGCCGACGAGGCGTACGTGCAGGTGATGGACGGCTACCGCGGCATGTCGACTAGGCGCAACCAGCTGGAAAGCGAGCGTAATTCCATCGTTTCGTTCATCGAGCAGATAGTGAAGGAAAAGGAGAAGGTTTTCATGGAGGCGTTCCAGAAAATCGACGGCGACATACGCACCACGTTTGAGAGAATGACAGGTGGCGCGGCGTGGCTCGAGATAGAGAACCCGGCGGACATTTTCTCCAGCGGTGTTATGCTGCTCGTGCGCTTTCCCGGCAAGAACGTGCCACGCGAGTCCACCGCCCTGTCCGGCGGCGAAAAGACTATTGCCGCGACGGTATTCCTGCTTGCACTCCAGTCGTTAAAGCCCTCGCCGTTCTACCTGATGGACGAGGTCGACGCGCACCTTGACGCGCAGAACACGGAGCGCCTGTCCAAGGTGCTGCTGGAGCGCTCAAGGGACAACCAGATAATAATGGTCACCCTGAAGGACTCGACCGTGGCAAAGGCGGCCCTCATTTACGGGGTCTACCCGAGGGAAGGGGTTTCGCAGGTGGTAAAGTACAAGAACCCCGCGCAGGTTCCACTTGCGCAGATAAGCGAAAACAAGGCGTAAATAGAGAGAAAGCTGCTATTATCCGCGTTGGCAATTAACCTCCAGCAGCCAAAGCGGCTGCTGACGCTGTCGCTCGCCGTCACCGCGGCCATAGCCGTCGTAGAAGTCGTAGGCGGCATATTGAGCAACAGCATCTCGCTTGTAAGCGACTCGGTGCACGTGTTCACCGACGTCATGGCCATCGCGCTTAGCCTATTTGCGATAACTATGGCCGCGAGAAGCCACGCCGGCGCCATGACGTTTGGCTACCACAGGGCGGAGGTCCTGGCCGCGCTTGCAAACGGAGTCGCCCTGTCTGCCATTTCGGTTTGGGTGCTGTACGAGGCGGTGCTTCGCGTCATGTCGCCGCGCCTGATAGACGCGCCGCTGATGCTGACTGCGGCCGGCATCGGCCTTGCAGGCAACCTCGTGGTGATGTTCATGCTAAAGCACCACGCAGGCAAGAGCATCAACGTCCAGAGCGCGTTCGTGCACGTGGTCTATGACGCCGTGTCGTCCGTCGCAGTCATTATCACCGGACTCATCGCGTTTGCCACCGGGATCACGATCGTCGACCCCCTGGTGGCGTTTCTAATAGCCGGCCTGGTGGCAAGGAGCGCATACACGATTGTGAGGAGCAGCACCCACATTCTGCTAGAGGGTGCCCCGCGCCAGCTTGACATGCAGCAGATCGTTGCAACCATCAAGCAGCTCGACGGGGTGGTCGACGTGCACGACCTGCACGTCTGGACGATATCGACTGGAATGGACGCGCTGAGCGGCCACGTGGTCGTGCGCGACCAGATGCTGAGCCAGTCAAGCAAATTGCTGGACGACATAAACAGGGCGCTCGCCGAGCGCTACAACATCACCCATACAACGATACAGATGGAGAACGAGCGTGAAGTGTCCTTCAAGCGGACGGCAAAAAACTAGTTTAGATCTGACTATCGGATGCTTCCGATGTGCGCGTTTACGGATTTTACAGTTCGTCTATGTGGAATTTTGACATGCAGCCGGTGCATTCATAGATCTCGTCGCCGACCTGGCCAGACACGTTGAACTTGACAATTGTGGTGCATTTTGGACAACGTCCGTCCACCCTGCGAGACTTTCTCGCCGGCCTGGCAAGTGTTTTTCTTCTTCTGCTACCCATATACGGGCAAGAGAAGACCCTCCCGTTTTATAAATCAAGTTCAGTTATTTTATATTGCATTGCCTGCAACAAAACATCGTGCTTTTGCCCGAGCATTGCTCTGCCAAGGTTGACGGACAAGAGTGCCAGCTGCCGCCTTCGTACGTCGTGTCTGTAAAGTCGCACGAAGGTGAATACATGCTTGCCGTGGTGTGCGACGACCACAAGAGCGGAATACAATCCCGGCTGGTTGCGCTGCAAAAGGAGAACAGAATACCGCAGGGTAAGATACACTTCCAGCCTGTCAAGGCCGTGGTCACCGACTGCGTCATGGGCATAAACGACGACTATGTGGATCTGGAACTAAAGAGGGGCGTCAAGTCTGATAGAAAGCTAGGCTAGGCACTCTTGTTGCCTTCACCGTTATTTTCATCGCCGTTTTTTAACGCCCACGGGAACCACCTTCCAATTACCTTCGCCCAGTCTATCTTGAGCGAGAAGTAGACTGTCACTCCAAGCACGGTGATGCTCACGATTGCCGCAATTATGAGCACAGTTGGATCGGTCGTTTCTCCAAGAATCCTCTCTACAAACGGCCGCCCAAGGAATATCGAGCTCCACACTATTGCCTCGTTCATCAAGACCTTGCCGGCAAAGGTGGCCGTCGCAAACTTCCACGGGTTGTACTTGGCAAGCCCAAGCGGTATGTATACGAGGTCGTCCGGTATCGGGGTCAGGGCCGCTACGAACGCGCCGAACCAGCCGTATCTGCTTACAAGCCTCTGCAGCGGGAGCATCCTCTTTTTGGTGTTGTCGCTCAGGACCTTGCGGCCGTAATAGCTGGCAAAAAATATTATTGTCTTTGCTGCGACCACGCCAGCCGCGCTGACGACTGCGATCAGGTGCGGGTTAAAGTTGCTGTTGAACGAAGCCGTTATCAGAAGTGGAAAATAGGGGACCGGGACAAACGGGATGAGGCTACCGATAAAGCTGACAATAAGGATGCCGAGGTACCCCAGCTCCAGGTCAAATGGGAAGAGGTCTTCAAGGGTTACCAATTAGTATGCCCTTGCAAATATTGCCGCCTTCTTACTGTCCTGCCCGCAGTAAATGCACTTTGCCGGTATGTCTTTCTGGTCAAACGGCAGCAGCCTGATGTCCGCCCCAGTCTCCTCCTTTATCTTGCCCTCGCACTCTTCCCGCCCGCACCAGCCGGCCAGTACAAAGCCGCCCCTGCCCTTGATTATCGACTTGAACTCGCTATATGCCGCAGGCCGGGAAATGTTTTCGTCAAGAAACGCCCCTGCCCTTGCCAGCAGGCTATCCTGTATCTTGGCAAGGAGTGAATTTGCAGTGTCTACCAGTTTTGCGCGGTCGCCCTGCATCTTCTCCTTCGTGTCGCGCCGGACAAACTCGACCTGTCCCTTTTCAATGTCTCGCGCCCCGATGTTTATTCGGAGCGGCACGCCCTTCATCTCCCACTCGTTGAACTTCCAGCCGGACGTGTACTCGTCGCGGCCGTCCATGTGCGCCCTGATGCCGGCTTTTTTCAATTCCGATTCTATTTCGCCGGCCTTGCCCTTGACGAGCTCGGCGTCCTTGTCCTTGTGTATCGGCACTATCACGACCTGTGTCGGCGCGACCTGCGGCGGCAGGACCAGCCCCTTGTCGTCTCCGTGAACCATTATCAGCGCACCGATCAGGCGCCACGAAACTCCCCACGAGGTCTGCCAAGCGAAGTGCTCCTTGGTGTCCTTGCCGAGGTATTTTATCTCAAACGGCTTTGAAAAGTTCTGGGCGAGGTGGTGCGACGTCCCCATCTGGAGCGCCCTACCGTCTGCCATCAGGCCCTCAAGTGTGGTGGTGTATTTTGCGCCGACGAATTTTTCGCTGTCGCTCTTGTAACCCGTCATCGCCGGCACCGCGAGATAGCCCTCTATCAACTCTTTGTAAATGCCAAGTATCAGCATGACTTCTTGCTCCGCCTCGTCCTCGGTGGCGTGCACGGTGTGCCCCTCCTGCCAGAGGAATTCCGACGTCCTGATGAAGGGCTTTGTCGCCTTGATCTCTGCTCGAAGCGCGGTGTTCCAGTAGTTGATCTTGAGCGGCAGGTCGCGGTAGCTGGTTATCCACTTTGCAAATATAGAGTAGGCGAGTGTTTCAGAGGTCGGCCTTAGCGCCAGCCGCTCGCCAAGGTCGTTGTCGCCGGCCTTTGTGACCCAGAACACTTCGGGCGTAAAGCCCGCAAAGTGGTCTTCCTCCTTTGAGAGCAGGCTTTCGGGTATCAGCACCGGCAGAAAGCCGTTCTGGTGGCCGGTCTCCTTGAACCGCCGATCGAGTATGTCCCTTATCGACTCCCATATCGCGTAACCGTAGGGACGCAGGACAATGAACCCCTTGACTGGCGCATAGTCGGCAAGCCCCGCCTTCAGGACGACCTGGGTGTACCACTCGCTGAAATCCTCGCTCTTTTTGACTGTTATGCCAGCTGCTTCTTTGGGTTGGGAACTCACGCTGCTTGACAATTGCACAACGAGTAGGATTTATGAAGTTTGTTGTACGACAAGCGCCTTGTAGCCCGTGCCAAAGATCGCCTTCCTCTGGCCCTCGGGCATCTTTTCAAAGTCCTTCTGGTGGTACGTGCAGAACCCCCTTACCTCCATCCTGCCCGACGCTAGCGCTGCCACCCTGTCTATCAAAAAGAACGCCCCCATGTCGGCGATTATGCAGATGCCGCTTTTCTGTGAGACTACCGCGTGCGACACCAGCCTGCTAAAGAAAAGCTCGTTGTCCTGCTGAAAGCTAAGGAACGCCGTGTACGAGTCCATTATGACCAGAAAGCCGCTGCCCTCCAGCGCCTTGACGTCGACCCTGGCCCGGGTGAGTCCGGCCCTGGCCCTGTCCGTAGTTTCATAGTACGGCAACAGCATCACCACTTCGTTATTTTCTATGCGCTCTTTAGGTGTACTGCGAGTAAATCTTTCTAAAGCTCGCATAATCAGGGTAGACCACGACGTAGCGTTCATCGCCCATCGACTCCAATAGCTTGAGAACTTGCTCGATACTCGCCATTACGGTCTTCTGCTAGAAGCTATCGCTGATACAATCTTGTTCTATATAACGTCCATGACTTGATGTTTCAGAAAAATGTTAA
>DATFDX010000052.1:0-2407 GCA_035251875.1 Nitrososphaera sp.
TCTATTTCGCCGGATCCGGTTACAGTCAACTCTGTGATGTTGTCGTTTTGCGTAGTCGCCGACGCTGCAGTGGCAACGGCCCATGACGGGAAGGCACTCGCGAAAGTCGCTGTCACAAGCACGCCTGCAATGAGCGCTGCCGCAGCAATTCCAACAATCGATTTAGAATTCATTGACATCTAGGCCGTATTAGAAATATAAAAGAATATACTGTACAAGACCCTGTAAGATTTGATCATATGCAGCTATTCAGCTTTCTTTATTTCGCCCTGCCCGAACCGAACAATCCTACCACGCTGCTGACCATCATGCCGAGCGTCGTCGAAGATCCAAATTCCTGAAACGCCGGGATAAAGTGCACGGTAAGCAGCGCGCCGAGGGCGACAAGCGAGCCATATTCGGCGACCTGCTTCAGGATGGTCCTGTCCCGATTGAACGGGGCCAAGAGCATTCCAAGCACCCACATGCCAAAGAGCCAGATCATTACCTTTGCGGCCACCATCTCCGGCGCTGAAAACGCGACTCCAAAGTACATCGCTGTTATGATAAAGTCCGCCTTCATCATTCTCGCAAATATCTGCTCAAATGTCTTGAGCCTGACAATGTAGAACCCAAACATTGCGCCCATGATCGCAACTGCTGCGGTGCTGCCTGCGACATAAGCCACGTTGGCGCCGCACTGCAAGAATAGTGTGGACGGGTCTATCCCACCGCAGAAAACCTGGCTCGAGACGATTGCCATCAGAAACGACTTGACGATGACGCTTGCGGTAAGCAGCAACGCCCTGTGGGAGAGCTCGACGCGCTCGTACTTTGCCTCCTTATCCTTCAAAGGCATCTCCGCGCGCCACGCTGCAGCATTCCTGCTGCAGAATATTAAGGATTAGGGCATTGGACGACGGCGATCTGCCAGAAGCTATTAATAGCAACCTGCTCGCCCTACTTTTCGTGAAGTTCGTGGACTGGTTCCCGTACTATCAGGGAATCCGTGCTGAATTTGGTTACAGCTCCGAAAAGGATCAGGAGGCCGCAAAGATGCTTTCAGATATGGCAAAGAAGAAAGCCATCGACCCAAAGATTCTAGAGAAAAAGATTAAGGGCAAGAGCGTCGTTGTAGTCGGCGCCGGCTCTGGCATTGAAGACGAGCGCGCCGTAAAGTATTTGAAAAAGAACAAGAGTGCCGTCAAGATAGTTGCCGATGGCGCGGTGCAGTTCCTGATTGAAAACAAGATCAAGCCGGATATCGTTGTGACAGACCTTGACGGCAACCCGGCATTCCTGCAGAAGGCGGAAAAATCCGGTGCCACGATGGTCGTGCACGCGCACGGAGACAACATGGACATGCTCAAAAAGCTGGTCCCGAAATTCCGCAAGCTCGTGGCCACAACACAAGTGATGCCACTGGAAAACGTCCAGAACTTTGGCGGTTTTACTGACGGCGACAGGTGCGTCTTCCTCGCAGACGAATTCGGCGCCAAAAAGATTGTGCTAATCGGAATGGAGCTGGACAAGCCCGGCAAGTATTCAAAGGGCAAGAATCTTGCGCTAAAGAAGCAAAAGATGCAGGCGGGACGGCGGCTCCTTGAGATGCTGGCCAAGCAGTCCAGGTCGGAACTTGCAGACTCTGCAAAGAGGCCGATCAAAGGCTTTTCCCCTCTTGCCAGATACCCATAGGCATGGCTTTTGGCCGCAGGCAGGCACTGGGCATCGCAGGCATGGCAATCGCGGTTGCTGGAGGCGTGGCCTGGTTTTACGGGCAATACGTGCTCGGGATTATCGCCTGGGGTGCTGCATTCTTCCTGGTAATGAAGCTCAACAAAAATAAGAAGCGGCGCTGACCGAATCAATCCCAAAGCTATTATACCTTTTTTGCAGTAGAATGTCCGCTCAATGTCAGGCTATTCCGAGGACGATATCAGGCGCGCCGCGGACATCAGGGAGTGGCTCGTCAAGCAGATTTCGGACAAGCAGGAGGAGGTTGAAAAGCTCCGCACGGCTCTCTCGCTCATAGACGGACTGCTAAAACAGGGAAGTTTTCGCGCAGCGGCCGCTCTTGGAGCGTACACCGCTGGTTCTCCTGCAACCGCGCAGGTTCAGCAGTCGCGGCCCGCGCCTCCAAGGCCGCAGGTCGCACCTGTTCTCAAGTCGTCTGACGACCGGGACATCAGGGCGCTAAAGCGAGCCAAGGACGACTTTGTGCTGGGCAGCGTCGAAGTCATGCCGGCATCCGTGACAATCGTCCCGTCCCAGGAAATTAACCTCAACTCCAGTACGCCTCCGTTCCGCTCGTTCTTTTTGAACCGGATCCTCGAAGGCATGAAAGCCAAGGACGCCGAAAGGGTCGCCCAGGGGGCGATGAAAGAATCTGACGTGCTTGCCTATCGGGTCGAGGAAGAAAACGGGACGA
>DATFDX010000053.1:0-3832 GCA_035251875.1 Nitrososphaera sp.
GGCAGAACCGTGGAGCAAAAGAGGGAGCTTGTCAGCGTGCTTACGAAAGAAGCTGCAAGGATTCTGAAGACAAGGGAGCAGGCCATCCGCGTCCTCATCTATGAGGTGTCAAAGGAGAACTGGGGCGACGCTGGCCTGCTCGGGCTTGACATGAAATAATTAATTCTCATAAACAGAGTATAAAAGAACTAGTTCCACTGGAACTGGTGGAAAGGCGCACGCGCCTACTTGTCTGCCGCGCCCAGAATGGCCTTTGCCTGCTTGTAGTGCACGGCGTCTATCATCCTGCCTTCGAGCCTCACGGCGCCCCTGCCGCTTCCCTTCTCCATCGCCTCGCCCAGAGCCGCAACTACTTTCTTGGCCCACTCGACCTCAATGTTGCTTGGCAAAAAGACCCTGTGCACAGGCTCTATCTGGCTCGGGTGGATTATGCTCTTGCCTGAATACCCGAGGCGCTTTGCAACCGTAGCGTCTCTGACAAGGCCTTCGGCGTCGTCTATCTTTTGCCATATCGCGTCTATAGCGTGTACGCCAGCCGCCCTTGCGTCAACCGGCACTTTTGCCCGGGCGTAGGCGTAGCCGGCCGGATCGTTTTCGTCGTAGTCGAGCTGCATGTCGTACAGAAAGTCAAACACGCCAAAGACAAGCGCGTTTATCCCGTCGTCGGCGCCCGCGATCTGGTGGGCGTTCACAACCCCTTTCGCGGTTTCAATCGAAGGCATCAGAGCTATCTTGCCGGTCTTGTTCTGCTTTTCAAGGGCGGCGACCTGTCTTTTTATTTTCATGATTTCTGCCGCGTCGTTGACCTTTGGCACCACGATCCCGTCTATACCCCTGCGCACCGCCGCCTTTAGGTCTGCCGCAACCAGCCCCGACTCGGGCGAGTTCGTCCGGACGTACACCGGCCTGCCGTATTCCTGCCTGCGCGAAATAGCGTCGGCTATTATCTTTCTCGCCGCGCCCTTTTCGTTGGCGGGAACCGAGTCTTCCAGGTCAAGGCAGATTATGTCGGCCTGCAGCGTTTTGGCCTTTTCCACAAAGCGCGTGCTGTTGCCGGGGACAAAGATCAGGCTTCTGAACATGTACAAAAAGAGGAAGAAAGAGGGGATAGTTTAGAGTTTCTGTGGGGTGGTCAGTATCTTGCCGAACTGCTGGGCCTCTGCCATCATGGTGTGGCCCCTGACCATGTCAGAGAACGGAAGGACCGTGTCTATTACTGGCTTTATCTTGCCCTTGCTGACCCAGTACATGACGTCTTCTAGCTCTGCCTTGGTGCCCTGGGTTGAGCCGAGCAGGTTCGTGCCCTTGAAGAACAGGAACCTCAGGTCTATGGTCGAGTCGTAGCCGGTGGTTGCGCCCGTCGCGACCAGCGTGCCTCCCATCTTTAGCAGCCCGACTTCCTGCGGAAACGTCGCCTTGCCGATGTGCTCAAAGACCACATCAACACCAGTGGGCTTGCCGATTTTCTTGTTAATTTCTCTTACTTTCTTGTACCAGTCGGCCTCCCTGTGGTTGACCACATGGTCGGCTCCAAGCTCGAGGCACTTGTCCATCTTGTCCTTGTTGCCCGCAGTCGCGATGACGGTGCAGTTGTAGAGCTTGGCAATCTGGATGCCCACCATGCCGACGCCAGAGCCGCCGCCCATGATAAGCACGAGTTGGCCGGGCTTTATCTTGGCGCGGCCGACGAGCATGTGCCATGACGTCATGCCCACCATAGAAACTGCCGCCGCGTCGTCAAACGAAACATTGTCAGCGATTTTCACAACGTTGACTTCTGGCAGGCGTGTGTACTGCGCAAATCCTCCCCAGAGCGGGCCCGTCTGGAATCCCCAGATGGTGCGGTCGTTGCAGTCGTATTCCCTGCCGGAGGTGCAGGCGTCGCATACTCTGCAGCTCATGTTCGAGTGCGAGGCTACCCTGTCGCCCACCTTTAGCTTTTGCACGTCAGAGCCTATTTCGACCACCGTGCCGGCGACGTCGCTCCCTGAAATGTGTGGAAGCGGGGTCTTGACCGGCTCGCCCCAGATGGCGCAGAGATCGTTATAGTTGTAAGATGCGCTTTCAACTTTAATCAAAACTTCAGTTGGCTTGATCTTTGGGACATCGATATCCTCGATCTTCACGACCTTTGTTGGGTCCTTGTTGTACTCTCGGAAGACTGCTGCCTTCATATGAGCCAAAAACGCCTGCCAGACCTTAAATAGTTAACTATCTCACAGAGTTTACCATTTAGCGCCGATCGTTACGATCTTTATCAAACATTACTTCGCAGTCGCCGGAGCAAAAATGCAGCATCCGGCCCTTTTTGCTAACTGTTATCGCGCCGCCTTCGCACGGCTGGCCGCAGATGTCGCAGTTCAAGCCTAGCGCCTTTCAATTTTAAAGTCTTTTTTTGGCTGCTGGATGCGGATCAAAAGCTGCTTCAATTCCTCGTCGGTGAGCGGGCGGTTAATCCTGCCGGAAGACGCAGCGTTGATGAGGTAGTTTTCAACCGCCGCTGCGAGATCGGGCTTGACCAGCCTGATGTTCATCAGCCGCTGTCGCGCCTGCGGATCGAGGACAACCTGCAAAACGCGCTGGCGCATCGCAGCCTCGGCTTCGCGCCTTCTCGCTTCTTCGTCATTTGGTTGGTGTGGCTGCGGAGCTGACATGGCCCATTACGCGTAGCGCTGCAGCTGGGGTGCAGTCTTGACAAGCTCTTTGTGGATCTCGGTCGCAAGCCTGTCCATCTTTTTCATGCCTTCGCTTGAAATTAGCCTGCCCTTGCCCTGCACCTTGACGATGTAGCCGGACGCCTCCAGCTGCTGCAACGCTTTTCGCACGATTGCGCCGCCTGCGTCCCTGTGGTGGGCAAGGTTGTACCCGACCTTTTTCCTGCCGCCGTAGGCAACTTTCAAGTCGGCAACCCCGAGAGGACCGTGAAGGTAAACCTTTCTCAATAGTGAAGCGCTTCTTGCGTACCACCAGTCTTTGTTCTGGGGAATGCGGGTGGCGTGCGAGCCTGTCTTGACAAACGCGGACCAAGCCGGTGGCACTATCTTTTTGTCATTCTTCAACTGTTCTGCCAGCTTGGCGATCAGCTCGTCAGCCGGAACGTCGTAAACCTTTGCCATGTTAGTATCTCGGAATTTTGCTTGAGCCCTTATAAATCCTTATTCCGCCAGAATCCTGCGGTAGGTGTGGCCGCACCTGAGGCACGTGATGCGGACGGCCCTGGTTTTTGCCCTGCCGACCCTTACCCGCGACCCCCTGCCCGGCACGATGAACGCCTTGCATTTTTTGCAGTAAAGCTGGCGCGCCTCGTAAGGGAGCCGGACCCGGAAGCGCATGGCTATCTTTTTGGCCTGGTGCGCCTGCCTGGCGGCCAAGGCTTCATCCTTTTCCTTCAGGGCGCTCTTGACGAGGATGTCTATGCGCTCCCTTGCCACCTCCTTTGCCTGCTGCCTGGCCAACATGCAAGGCAACGCCCTGCTGCCAGATAAACTGTAGCTGCAACCGTTAATTAAGTTGGGACGCCAATACTTTCGTTGACCAACCTAGACGAGCTGGAGCGGATGGCAAAAAGGTATGCCCAGCTGAAAAGTGGCGGGAATGACGCCGAGCTGGCGCAGCTCGCATCGAGCATAGTAGAGGCGATCTCGCTTCCGTCGTTTTCGTTTCCACTGAAGGAAGAGACGCTTTCAAACGACGGGACGACCACCTATGTCTACGAAAATAACGCCACCTTTCCGGCGCTCTACGACTTTCTCGGCGGGCTACTGCATTCAAAGGTGCCGCTTGAAATAAGGGACGCCAAGTTCGGGCCCGGAGAAATAATCGTCAGCAAGCA
>DATFDX010000054.1:0-2332 GCA_035251875.1 Nitrososphaera sp.
ATGAAAGGCAATCCGCTTTTGCGGCATTGACCAGCATAGAAAAGCCCATCTTCATCATAGGTATACAGAGGAGCGGCACGACGATACTCGACAGCCTGTTCAGCCGCCATAGGGACACCGCCTTCTTTGAGGGCTTTTGCAACCGCTACTACATAACGCCCTGGAAGTTCCACCTCATCCCGCTCCAGATAAAGCGCTACAAGTCAAGGCCACCTTCGACGGAAGGGCGGGTGTGGCGGCGCTACTTTACAGAGATTGACTATGTTGACGAGTCGCATGCGACCGACGAGGTAAAGAACTATTACTACTCGGCGATAAAGGCGGAGCTCAGGGCCTTTCGCGCAAAAAGGTTCGTCAACAAGAACCCTGCCAACTGCCTGCGCCTCAGGTGGATCAACGCCATGTTCCCCGACGCATACTATATCCTGATATGGCGCGACCCCCGCGCGGTGGTGCATTCCATCTACCAGAAAATGCAGAGCTATTGGGACAGGGAGACAAAGATAGAGTACGAGCACGGCTACAAGGGCTACGTCACGGTAAAGGAAGTGTTTGGCAAGGATGTTTCAAAGCTTGAGGCATGCATCAACTTTTACAGCTACAACAAGAAGATGCTGCTGCGGGACCTGCCCATTGTCAGCGACAGGCTGACAGAAGTGAAATACGAAGAATTCATCCAGCACCCGCGCGAAGAGTTGAAGAGGCTCTACGAGTTCACAGGACTGCGCTGGTACGACGAGCTGGAAAACGACGTGCCCCCGGCGCTACAGCTGGAAAATAACGAAAAGTGGCGCTCTCTTCCGCCCGAAGAAAGGCAGATTCTAGAAAACGCCTTTCCTCCGGCAAACGTTGTGGCCTGATTCGTAATAGATATAATATCTTCAGGCCGCATGTAAGGCATGGTCAAGACCGAATCGTCACCTCAAGTTCTCAGGACCGGCAGCGGCGCCCCCGATTTCACGCTGAAAGGCGTTGACGGCAGGACGCATTCGCTGCACGATTACAAGAGCAGGGCCACGCTTGTGGTTTTCATATGCAACCACTGCCCTTATGTCAAGGCGAGGATCGGCGATATTGTCGCGCTGCAGAACAAGTTCAAGCCGTCTGAATTGCAGGTCGTAGGCATCAACAGCAACGACCCGAACTACAAAGACGAGGGCTTTGACAACATGGTGAAATTTTCAAGGGATTACAGGCTGAACTTTCCGTATTTGATTGACGATAGCCAGGACGTTGCGCGATCTTTTGGCGCGGTGTGCACGCCGGACCCGTTCCTGTTCGTCGACGGCAGGTTGGCATTCCACGGCAGGATAAACGACGCGCTCGAGCCGGAGGCAAGGCCGACTGTTCCTGTCATGGAAAACAACGTACGCAGGCTGCTGAAGGGAGAAAGGCTGGAGAAAGACTTTGACCCTTCCATCGGATGCTCTATCAAGTGGAAGAACTAGCCGTACTGGTAGACTACTCCTTTTTCGCCCCTCGGGTGGCGCCACTCTGTCTCCTTGGCGCACGTGCCGCACTCGATGCACGCCTCGTGCTGCAGGGTCACGTCGCCCCCTTCCATGCTGTAGCAGTTGGTTGGGCAGAGCGCCACCATCTTTTTCATGAATTCTGATTTTGAGTTGAGCACCTTGATGTGCGAAGCCCTGTCGTCGTCGTATTTCAGCCTTGCAACGCGCTGCGCAACCGTCGGCAGAGTCGGCTCGTACGTCGCGGTCATGGGCCGGCCCATCTTTTCTGCCAGTTCAACCGGCACCTGCACGTACGTGTCTTCCGACTCTACAAGCGGAAGCAGCTTGTCGTAGCCAAGTATGTTGGCAAAGCCCACTGCCAGCCCCCTAAGCGTGCCGCTTGACATAAGCCGGAACACCATGCCGTAGCGCTGCCCGATGATGTCTTTTGGGACGTCTCTTGCCGCGTCGAGGAATATCTTCAGGTAGTCCTTGTCGATCTCTTTCATGTCGCGGGTGTACGGGCTCTCGTCTATCGACTGGGAATAGTATTCGCCCATGTACTGCGGGCCAAAGTTGTTCCGATCAATAGATCGTGCGACTGCATTTGCCGCCCTCACCGCGTCGTCGATCCCGACGTTTAGGCCTTCTATCCTCGGCCCGATAAAGACGCCCCTTCCGGCCGCGTCGCCTACAAACAGTATGTTCTTGAAGTAAGGCTTTTTCATTGCGCAGCGCTTGCCGTCCGGCACCAGCTTTGCCCCGTATTCCAGCTCGACATAGTCGGTCACAAACTTGGTGCTGTACTTGCTTGCAAGCTCGTTCTGGACATAGTCGAGCCTCGCCTTGATCTCCTCTTCCGTCTTGTACTTGCCGGCTTC
>DATFDX010000055.1:0-3828 GCA_035251875.1 Nitrososphaera sp.
GGTGCGCGACATAATCAAGGGCGACATGGTAGTTGTTGGCGAGCGTGGAGTAAAGATAATCCCGCTGGAGCGGCCCCGCGAAGGCGTCGACATTTTCCAGTTCATGAGCAGCGCGAGCTCTAGCGAGCGGCCCACGCAGCACATCGCCCGCAAGGTTGCAGACGACATTTACACTACAAAAAAAGAAGGCGGCAAGATAATCGTCGTGTCCGGGCCGGTGCTCGTGCATTCCGGCGCGGCTGAAGCGCTCGCATCTCTGATCAGGATGGGCTACATCGACGGCGTGCTGGCAGGCAACGCGCTGGCTGTGCACGACGTTGAAAACGCGCTGCTGGGCACGTCGCTTGGCATGCGTGTAAATGACGGCACCCTAGCGATCAGGGGCCACCGCAACCACATGGAAGCGATCAATGAAGTATTCAAGGCCGGCGGCTTGAAGGCAATGGTGGAGAAAAAGATCCTAAAGAGCGGCGTGATGTACGAGTGCATAAAGAACAACGTGCCCTACGTGCTCGCCGGCTCCATCAGGGACGACGGGCCGCTGCCCGACGTGGTCACAGACGTAGTCGAGGCTCAGCGCAAGTACAAGCACGTGATCAAGGGAGCCAGGATGGTGCTGATGTTCTCCACGATGCTCCATTCAATTGCGGTAGGCAACATGCTGCCCGCTTCGGTCAAGGTGGTCGCAGTGGACATCAGCCAGCCCGTGGTGACAAAGCTGATTGACAGGGGGACGGCCCAGGCAATCGGAATCGTCACCGACGTCGGGGCGTTCCTGCCAATAGTGGTGGATCATTTGAAGCAGATAGCCGGCAAGCAAAAATGACTATATAGAATTCATAGTTTGGGTTATCAAACCCTATATCTCCGTCTTTCCTATATAGTACCTGAGGATGAGCGAGCAAATGTCATATCTGTTGAGCATATCAGAAAAAATAGTCAGCCAGAAAGGATCAGGAGCGCACGTCGTAGCGGGACTGATAATCCTGCTAGTCGGAGTGGCGTTTGGCCTGTCAATAGCAAGCGACGCGGTGGTGTATGCGGCAATTGTCATCGGGCTGGCCATAATAATTTCGGCCTTCCTGATGATAATCAAGCAGTACGAGCGCGCCATAATACTGCGGCTCGGGCGGTACCATAGGCAGGTGGGGCCGGGCGTCCAGACAAGGATACCGTTTGTGGACAGCATCCTTGTGGTCGACGTGAGGGAAAAGGTCAGGGAGTTCAAGGCAGAGCGGATGCTCACCCGGGACAACGTGCCGGTGACAATAGACGCGATCCTGCGCTACCGGATAATCGAAGAGCGCGCTAGGGACGCCGTGCTCAACGTGGAGAACTTTAACCAGATGATCCAGCAGGTTTCACAGACGACGCTCCGCAACAACATCGGCTCTTCGGTGTTTCAGGACATACTGTCAAGAAGGGAGGAAGTAAACCAACACATCAAGACAGTGATCGCAGGCGAAGCGAGCAACTGGGGCATCGAAGTCACGGGAGTTGAGATCAGGCAGGTGATAATTCCGCAGGAGCTCGAAGCCGCAATGTCGATGCAGGCTCAAGCAGAAAGGGAAAAGAATGCGCGTGTCACCTACGGCGAATCAGAAGTGCTTGTGGCAAAGCAATTCGAGCAGGCGGCCAAGGTATACGAAAACAACCACGTGGCTTATGCTCTTAGACAATCCAACATGCTGTATGAATCGATGAAGATTCAGGGAAACACCATAGTCATGATCCCGTCAGAGACCCTCAACACGATGGGCTTTGGGAACCTGGGGATGACCCTGGCGTACCTGGAAAGCACAAAAAAGGCCGTGGCAGCAAAGCCATCAACAGAAACCAAGCGTAACGACTAAAATAAGCGAAATGCAAAGGTAGCGCATGGCAGACTACAAAAAGCACCTGACGCCGGACCAGTACGAAGTGTGCTGGAACAAGGGCACCGAGCCCCCGTTTTCTGGCGAATACAACAAGACAAAAGACAAGGGCACATACAAGTGCGTCTGCTGCGGCAGCAGCCTGTTCAGCTCTGACACAAAATTCGACTCTGGCACGGGCTGGCCGAGCTTTTGGAAACCCGCCAAGGAAGGCAGCGTGAAGGAGGAAGCGGATTCTAGCTATGGTATGACAAGGACGGAGGTCATGTGCGGGAAGTGCGGCGCGCACCTCGGGCACGTGTTTGACGACGGCCCCAACCCGACCGGACTTCGCTACTGCATCAACTCACTGTCGCTTTCGCTGGCAAAGGGTGCTACCGATGAGCGATGAATGGTCGCAGTGGTTGGACTTTGACAGGGCAAACGTCGAAGCCGTGCCAGAGTCGCCCGGAGTCTGCGTGATGCACGCGAGCATGAAGGTGCTGTACATCGGCGGCGGCCAGAACATGCGCCGCGAGCTGCTGAGCCGGTTGTCAGATCCATGCACGGCCCAGGCCAAGCGCTTCAAATATTTAGCGACGCCTGCATTTGAAGCCATAAGGGAGCAGCAGGTAAAAGAGTACGTGGACAAACACGGCAAGCTGCCGCCCTGCATGAAGCAAAATGCGCTATAACAGCATTAAAGAAATCTCTAGCAGAGTCTGATTCGATAATGCATTATTACGATAAGTGAACGTGCTCTAGCGAATGCATCGTTCGTTTTTCTCAATCGGACTGGCAGCAATACTTGTGCTGGCCATACCGTCAGTATATTATTTTGCGGGCGCCCAGGAAGAAGATCATGAACACGCCGAGCACTCGGCGGAAACCGCTGCAGCAGGACCTTCGGTCAACGACACAAGCCTCGCGGTGGAGCTGGTGGCAGACGGGCTCACCCTGCCAACTGCAATGGCTTTTCTGGATGAAAACAGGATGCTGGTGATCGAAAAGGACAACGGCACGGTAAGGATGGTTGAAAACGGCGAGGTAAAATCCACACCCCTGCTCGACGTCGCGGTGGCAAATGACAATGAACGCGGCATGATTGGCATAGCCGTCTCGGAAGAGTCTGACTCTACCACCTACGTGTTCCTGTATTTCACAGAATCCGGCGGCGGAGTCGATGGTGACGACCTGAACGGAGTGCCGCCTGCTGGCAATCGCCTGTACAGGTATGAACTTCAGGGAGACCAGCTTGTAAACCCGAAACTTTTGCTTGACCTTCCGGCTACGCCGGGGCCGCGCTATAACGGCGGTCCAGTGGTCGTAGGTCCTGACGACAACGTCTACGTAATCATCGGAGACGTCGAAGGCCACACTACCCATGTGCAGAACTTTGAAAACACGTCCGCCGCGGACGGGACGAGCGGCGTGCTGCGCATAGGCAAGAACGGCGAAGACCCAGAGCCGGTCATCGGGTCAGGCGCGTTTGGCAAGTACTACTTTGCCTACGGCATCCGCAACAGCTTTGGCATGGCCTTTGACCCAGAAACGGGCATGCTGTGGGACACCGAGAACGGCCCGGCGTTTGGAGACGAGATCAACATGGTTGACGCCGGCTTTAACAGCGGCTGGCGCGACGTGCAGGGAATGGCGTCGGAATCCAACCTCACGGGCTTGGTGATGTTTAATTCGCGCAGCCACTACAGCAACCCAGAATTCTCGTGGACGGAACCGGTTGGGCCAACCGCGCTTGCGTTCCTCGATTCTGACAAGCTCGGTGCAGACTATGAAAACGACATGTTTGTGGGAGACATCAACAACGGCGCGGTCTACCACTTTGACCTGAACGAAAACAGGAGCGCGCTCGCGCTCGAAGGCGCGCTTGCAGACACGGTGGCAGACACGCCGGAAGAAAGCCAGGCCGCGGTCTTTGGCGCGGGCTTTGGCGGCGTAACCGACATCAAGACCGGAC
>DATFDX010000056.1:0-5418 GCA_035251875.1 Nitrososphaera sp.
CAGACTCTAAATAAACCTTCCATGGCTGCAGAGAAATGCGCCGCCTGCCACAGGCAAGCGTCTTCTGGCAAATACTGCCAACACCATGCCCGGGCGCTGGAGAGCCTGACTGGGCACTACAGGGAGTGGGTCGACGCGTACGGTGGCTTATCGTGGCAGGATTTTCTGGGCAAATTGTCAAAAATGAATGAAACCGGGAGCTGGGTAAAAGAAGTGATTGAAGCAGAATCAAAAAAGTAAGGGGGAGACCTTACATCTCCATGCCGCCCATTCCGGGTGGCATACCGCCCATGCCTCCCATCCCGCCTGGAGGGCCGGATGGTCCGCCGGACTTGCTTGAAGCAATGACGTCGTCGATCCTTAGGATCATAGACGCCGCCTCTGTCGCGGACTTGATTATCTGCTCCTTGACTGCCAGCGGCTCTACCACGTCAAGCTTGCTCATGTCGGCGATCTTGCCGTTCCTTGCGTCGACGCCGGTCCATTTTGCTCCCTTGCTCTGCTTTGAGCGCAGCTCAGTCAGGGTGTCTATCGGGTCCATGCCTGCGTTCTCTGCAAGCGACAGCGGTATCACTTCGAGGGCCTCCGCAAACTTCTCTGCCGCCAGCTGCTCCCTGCCTGACAGTGTGCTTGCCCATTCCCTGAGCTTTGACGCTGCATAGGCCTCAGGCGCTCCTCCGCCTGCCACGATGGCCGGCTTTTCGAGGACATCCTTTGACACCATGAGCGCGTCGTGCACCGACCTGTCAGCCTCGTCCACGACCCTCTGCGAGCCGCCCCTAATCAGGATGGTTACAGACTTGGGGTGCTTGCATCCCTCGATAAAGACCCACTTGTCTGTTTCAACTTTTCTTTCTTCGACAAGCTCTGCACTGCCAAGATCTTTTGCCGTCAGGTCGTCAAGGCTGTTGACGACTCTTGCGGCGGTTGCGCGGGCCATCTTGCCCATGTCGCTTTCCTTGACGCGCCTTACCGCAAGGATGTTGGCCTTTGCCAGATAGTGCTGCGCAATGTCGTCCATGCCCTTCTGGCACACGACCACGTTGGCGCCGCTTGCAACGATCTTGTCTACCATGGATTTCAGCATCCTGTTCTCTTCTTCAAGGAACATCTTCATCTGGTCTGGCGAGCTGATGTTTATCTTGGCGTCAAACTCGGTCTTTTCGATCTCTAGCGCAGAGTTGATGAGGGCGATCTTGGCGTTCTGTATCCTCTTTGGCATGCCGCCGTGCACGACTTCCTTGTCAAGGACTATGCCCTTGATCAGTTTCGTGTCGCGGATACTGCCGCCCGCCTTCTTTTCAACCTTGATGTCGTCGATGTCCAGCCTGTAGCCAGAGTCGGTCTTTTCAGACACCGAAAGGGCCGCGCTGACGACAATGTCCGCCAGGTCGCCGGCTTCCTTTGACACCAGCTTTGTCTGCATCGACGTCTTGGCTATCCTTATCAGCTCTGCCTTTTCGTTGCCGACAATCTTTATCGCGATGCTGTTGAGCACTTCGATCGCCTTTGTCGCGCTCTTTCTGTAGCCGTCGACAATGATTGTCGGGTGCACGTCCTTGTTGATCAACTCTTCAGCCTTTTCAATGAGCGCGCCGGCAAGCACCACCACGGAGGTCGTGCCGTCGCCGACTTCGTTGTCGGTGGCCTTGCTTATCTCCACCATCATCTTTGCCGCCGGGTGCTGAACGTCGATCTCTTTCAGGATCGTCGCGCCGTCGTTTGTTATTGTAACGTCTCCAAGGCTGTCGACAAGCATCTTGTCCATGCCCCTCGGGCCAAGCGAGCTCCTCACTATTTCGGCTATCAGCTTTGCAGCGGTAATGTTGTTCTTTTGCGCGTCGCGACCTTTTGTCTGCGATGCTCCTTCCTTCAAGATTAGCACTGGAACGCCTCCAGCTGATCCCTGTTGTATTGACATTTTCTCATATTCCTCCTAAAATCGTAATTTTAAAGGGCTTCTGCGGGATATTTTAAATTTGCTGCAAGGTAGTTATATCATTTGGTGAGCCTGATGCGGGCGATCCCGTTGAGGTACTGTATATACTTGACCACCGGGTTGACGGCCGTGTCAGGCAGCCTGGCAGACGCCTCGTACTTTCTCGAGCCCTTCGCCACTATCCTCACCTGCCGGCTGTCCGCGTCATAGCTTGCGCTGATGTCAGAGGCGTCTGACACGCCCCGGATCTCTGCAATCACCTCGTAATAGTCGGGGCCCTCTATCACCTCGGGTGCGGCAAGCGCGACATCCTCGATCCTGGGCCGGGACTTCCTCATCATGGGGTTCCTGAACATGGGCTTGGCGCCGCCTGCCGAAGGGATGCCCCCTTTATACCTCATAGAGTCTGGCAGCGCCCTCCACGCAAGGCCTACTGCGACGCCGGCGACAAAGCCACCGATGTGGGCAAGGTACGCCACGCCGGACCCGCCCAGCTGGCCCAGCAGTGCAAATACCACCTGCATCACGAACCAGAACGGGATGTAGATGAGGACCGGTATGCGGATTGTGTAGAGAAAGAACGCCGCTATCACGGTAAAGATCTTGGCCCTCGGGAACATGACCATGTACGCTCCGAGGACGCCGGAGATCGCGCCCGACGCGCCGACCGCAGGGATGCCCCCGTCGCCGGTCGAAACTGCATAAGCGCTGTGGGCAAGTGCCGCGGCCGCTCCCCACCCGACGTATATGAGGATGTACTTTATCCTGCCGTACTTGTCCTCGATGTTGTCGCCAAATACGAACAGAAAGATCATGTTGCCGATGATGTGTGCGATGCCGCCATGCATGAACATCGACGTGAGGATTGTGGGCGCGCTTGCTGGAAAGTCGTCAAACAGCCTGTCAGGCACCGCGCCGTATGTCAGGAACATTTCTTGCACCGCCCGCTCGTCTGAAAAAAAACTGGTGGCCGACGCCTCCCAGATAAAGACTATCACGTTTATTGCAATCATGCCGTAGTTCAGGTACGGCCTCCCATGCACGCGCTCTGTGTCGTCGTGGATTGGAAACATGCTTTGCCCCGGGTCCAACTGTAGGTTGTACTGACAAGAAATAAGTCTTTACTTGAAGCCAAAGGGGTTTACGTTTGGCATGTCGTCGCCGCCTTTCTCGCTGTGGGCCTTTCTCACATGGCGCTTCATCCTCTCCTTGTCGTCAAACGTCATGTTGCAGTGCGGGCACTTCCACACCTTCTGTTCTTCAGCCTTTTTCCCAAAGAGGCCCATCAGGGCTTGTCATCAACAGACGGATTGATTAAAGTTGCGATCCGGCAGATAATGTAGAAAGCTGCCATAATTTTATACCAGACGAATTTTATAATTAAATTTAGCATGAAATTATTGAAGTAGATTCGTATTTGCAAGCTTTAGAGCCCCTTACGAGCCGCAATTGGGCATGGTACCTCGTGCCACTGAACGCAAGCACTGCCGGCCTTTCCACCATAATCCCGATTTACATGCTGGCGCTCGGGGGTCAGGTCAGGGAAGTGGCGATCGCCCTGTTCCTTTCAAACCTGGCGGTGACGCTTGGCGCAATTTTCTGGGGCAAGCTGATAGACGCGATGCACTGGCGCAAGACCATAATCACCGTCTGCTCTGCAGCCGTTGCGATCACATGCGCGTCGATGTATTTCGTCTCAAGCATCCCCGCGCTTATGCTCCTGTCCGCGTTGGTCGGGTTCTTTTCAGTCGGGCCGGCGCCGGTGACAAACCTGCTGGTCATGGAAAAGTCAAGGAAGGAGGACTGGCTCAAGACGTTCAGCTGGACGTCGCTTACCAGCGCGGGCGGCCTTGTAATAGCAATGGTTGCCGGCTACCTGTGGCTCATGCAGTATGACGCGCAGTCGTACGCACTAGTCTGCTCGGTGATAGCGGCTGCGTCGCTTGCGCTTACTGTAATGTTTGTCAAGGACCCGCCGATGACGCTGGAGCGCAGGGCGATCGCAATGTCGCCTGCCGCCCTTGTCGACCGGCTAAAGCAGGCGCCTGTGATGTTCCTAAAGCCGGTGTCTGACTTTTCGCTTGCAAAGCTGCGGGCAAGCATGTCAAGAAAAGAGTTCCTGTTCTTTGCAGGCACCGGCCTGTATTTCCTGTCGGGCAACCTGCTGTTCACGCCCTACACGCCGTTCCTGAAGGACAGCGGCATAACCGACTCGGAGGTCTTCCTTGCGTACACGATACTGCACATGTCAAAAGTCATCTTCCTCACCTTCAACCACCGGCTGGTGGCAATGGGCGGCGAAGAGGGCATGGGTCGGCTCTCGTACATCCCGAGGATGTTTGGCATCGTGCTTGCAGTCGTGGCTGCGTTTCTCTTTGTCAGCAACCCGGCGTCTGTATTGATGATGACGCTGGTCGCGTTCATTGCAGTCGACGTCGGCTTTAGCATATGGAGCACGACCACGACCTCGTCGCTGCTCAAGATGATCCCAAACGGCAGGGCTGGAAGCGTGCTCGGGGTCAACAGCGCGATAATAGGCGCGGGGCTCCTGATAGGCTCGATAGCGGCAGGGGAAGTCGCGGCGACATTTGGCTACGGGGTTACGTTCGCGCTTGCGATAGGGTTCCTTGGCGCGTCGTTCGCTCTTGTAAGCAAGTACTTCCGCAAGGCCGTCTTGAAAGTGACTGCCTAACTACTCCATCACAATCATTGTCAGGGTCGACTTGACGCCGTTGAGCTTTCGTAGCTTCCAGGTGATCGTTTCCTTTACTTTTTCCATCGTGTCAGCCTCTACCTGGGCCACAATGTCGTAGACGCCGTAGACCTGGTAGACTTCTTTGACGCTTTCAAGTTTTTTCAGATCATTGACAAGAGAATCCTCGCTTCCAAGTTCGGCATTCATGAGAACGAAAGCTTTTGGCATAGCATTGAATAAAGTCTGGATTATAAAAACCTGATCTACACTTCGTGCTTCAGCTTGCCTTCGTCAAACGGCCCGGCCTTTTCCCACTGGTAGTTGAACAGGTCGGCGCACCATTCGAGGAACTCTTTGTCCTCGCCGTAGAACATCACGTTGAGATCCGGCTCGCCCTTCATGTTTGGAAATAGCACGCAGCCCTGCTTTTCGTTAAAGATCGTCATCACGCTGACATCCGGCAACATCCTGCGCTCGACCAGCCCCTTGCTGATAAAGTTGCGCCAGCCCACTTTTTGCAAGAGCTGTATCCTGCCCTTTGGCACGACCGCGTTGGCAGAAAATATGTAGGAGAATTTCACGCCGCCCTCCACCCTGCCGGTCACGGTCTCGATAAGGTCGAGCGGCACCTGAGCCATTATCTCCCTGATGTACTTATCCGACTCGGAGTAGAGGTTCTTCCAGCGCTGCAAGATGGCCATCACGCCGTGCACTATTTCGCAATTCTGCAGCGCACCCATCCTCTGGATGAATTTCGGCGGCAGGTCGCCGAGGCTGTGGTCAA